>NZ_JAFCWM010000012.1:0-181171 GCF_049897565.1 Massilia sp. TWR1-2-2
TGATGTCCCGTTCAATTGGGTAGGGGCGACATCGCCCGCGACATTCCGATTACAGCCAAACAAGTCCAGTGTCGGCAACCCGGAGGCCGCTGTGGCAGTTTGTGAAACATTCAGGCTAGCAGGCTGGCGCCGGGGTGGCCGGCAAGCCAGCGGCTCGACGCGGCCGCGGCCAGCGCCAGGGCGCCATACACGCCGGCCTGGGTCAGCGACGTGATCGCGCCGAGCATGCCGGCCTGGATCCACAGCGGGCCGAGCGAGGGCTGCAAGAATTGCGGGAAGATGGCGAACATGAAAATGTAGGCTTTCGGGTTGAGCAGGCTCGTCACCATAGCGCGGCGAAATGCCTGGCGCGGCGACGACAGCGCGCCGGCGTGGCAGGGCAGGGCGATGCCGCTGCTGCGCAGGAACGCCGCGCCCATCCACGTGATGTAGGCGGCGCCGCCGATCAGCATCATCTGGAACAGCGCCGGCGACCCGCGCAGGATCGCAACGATTCCGAGCCCGGCCATCGCAAGGTGGCACAGCCCGCCGGCGACGATGCCGGCCACCGCGGCCATGCCGGCGCGCCGCCCTCCCAGCAGCGCGGTGGCCATGACGAAGGCCATGTCCATGCCGGGCAGCGCGATGATGCCCAAGACGACGATGACGTAGAGCGACAAGTGTGCGGTGCTGAGCATGATTCGGTTCCTGGGTTGGTGAGGATGCCAGCGCAGCATAAATTGCAATCAGGACAGAATTGGCCCTATTAATCTGTTTTCTTTCGCCCATGTACCATCCGACCACCCGCGTGCTGGCAGTGCTCGAACTGCTGCAGACCCGTGCGCAGCTAAGCGGCGCCGACATCGCGGCGCGGCTCGGCATCGACACGCGCACGGTGCGCCGCTACATCGTCACGTTAGAGGAGATCGGCATCCCGATCACCAGCCAGCGCGGGCGCGACGGCGGCGACGCGCTGATGGCCGGTTTCAAGCTGCCGCCGATGATGTTTACCGACGACGAGGCGCTGGCCCTGTCGGTCGGGCTGCTGGCCGCGCGCGTGGCGCTGGCTGAAGCTGCACCGGCGGCGGCAAGCGCGCAGGCCAAGCTGGAGCGGATCATGCCGGCCGAGCTCAAGCGCAGGGTGCGGGCGGTCAGCCAGACGGTTCGCCTCGATTTTTCGGGGCCGTCGACGGCGCCGTCGGGCAACAAGACGCTGGTCGCGCTCAGTTCGGCGGCACTGGCGCAGCAGCGGGTATTGCTGCATTACCGGGGCCAGGATGGCGCACGCAGCGAACGCGAAGTCGATCCGTACGGCCTGGCGTTGCGCGGCGGCTGCTGGTACCTGGTCGGCCTGTGCCGGCTGCGTGGCGGCATGCGCTCGTTCAGGCTCGGCCGCATCGCCAGCGTCGCGCCGCGGCCGCTGACATTTGCCCGCCCGGCCAGTTTCGATGCGCTCGCTTATCTGCGCGAATCGATCGCCGGCATCGCGCGCGCGCACGCGATCGAAGTGATGCTGAAAACCGACCTGCAATCGGCCAGCGCGCACTTCTTCAATGAAACCGGCTTTTTCGAACCGACCGCCGATGGCGTGCGCCTGCGCGGCCAGGCCGACGACCTCGACTGGTTTGCGCGACAGCTGTGCGCCGCGTCGTTCGACGCCCGCATCGTCGGGCCCGACGCATTGCGCGCCAGTGTTGCCGCGCTGGCCGGCCGGCTGGCGGCGATGGCGCAGCTCGGCTGATCGGCTAGAATCGCGTCCATGAACCGAACTTTGCTAAGCATCTTGCTGGTCGAAGACCATCCGGCCATTGCCCGCCAGGCGGCCGAGTTCCTGGACGGACTGGGCTGGCAGGTCGATCATGCCGGCAACGGCGCGCTGGCGATCGAGCTGGCCACCCGCGAAGCGTACGACGTCGTGCTGCTGGACTTGAACTTGCCCGATATCGACGGCTTGCAGGTGTGCCGCGACATCAAGGCGAAGGCGCCGAGCAACGTGCCGGTGCTGATGCTGACGGCGCGCGACGCGTTCGAGGACAAGGCGCGCGGTTTCCGCGAAGGCGCCGACGACTACCTGACCAAGCCGTTCGACCTGCGCGCACTGGCCCTGCGCTGTGAAGCGCTGGCGCGGCGTCGCCATCTGCATGTGCATCAGCAAATGGTGCTCGGACCGCTGACGCTGTTGCCGAGGGAAATGCGGGTGTTGTACCAGGACGCCCCGGTGGCGCTGACGCAGATCGGCGTCAAGATATTGTTGCTGCTGTGCCAGCAGCACCCGCAAGCGGTGTCGCGCACGCAACTGATCCAGCATGTGTGGGGCGCCAGGGCGCCCGACAGCGACGCGCTGAAGTCGCACGTCTACTCGCTGCGCCGGCAACTTGAACAGGCGAGCGGGCGCAACATGCTGGCGACGATACAACAACTGGGCTACCGCCTCGATGTTTAAGACGATCCGGCAGGGCCTGTTCGCCGCGCTGGCCGGATTCACGGTGCTGATCTGCGTCTGCTACACCGCGCTTGCGGTCGTGATCGCCTATGTTACCGAAGACACGGTGGTCGACCGCCTGCTCGAGCGCGAGGCGGTGGCGGCGGCGACGTATTTCCGCCAGCACGGCAAGGTCGGGCCGGTGGCTAACGACCTGATCCGCGTGTACCGCAGCTTCGGCGAGCTGCCGGCTGTGGTGCGACAGTCGGCCACGCCGGCAGACCGGCGGGCCGAGGTGTTTACGCAGACAGGACAGCATTTCCACCTGAGAGCGCTGGACGTTGCCGGCGGCGTGCGCTTGTACCTGCTGGCCGATGCGGCGCCGCTGCTGGTGGTGTCGCAACTGGTCGCCGACGTCGGTGGCGTGCTGATTGCGGTCGCGCTCGCGCTGCTCGGCCTGGCGTTGCTGCTGGCCTACCTGCTGGCGCGTCGCCTGGTGTTGCCGCTGCAAGTGCTGGCGCAGGAAGCGCGCGCCGTGAAGCTCGACAGCGCGATCGACTTCAGCGCGCGCCACCGGCCAGATGAGATCGGTTTTCTCGCGCAGCGGCTGGCCGGCAGTTTCGGGCAGCTGCAGGATGCGTTGCGGCGCGAACATGCGTTCACACGCGATGTCAGCCATGAACTGCGCACGCCGCTGACGGTGATGAATAACACGCTCGCGCTGGCCGGCTCCCGGCCGCTCGATGTGGCTCAACTGCAAGCCGGGCTGGATGAGGTGCGTGACACCATCGAAGTGTTGTTCGCGCTGGCACGCGCCGAGCACATTCCTGCGGAGACGCTGGACCTGCGCATTTGCATCGCGCAAAGCATGTTGAAGCTGCTGCAGGATGGCCGGTGGGATGACCGGGAACTGGCGATCGAATTGCCCGACCGATTGGCTGTGCGTGGCAATCCGCAACTGGCGGCGCTGCTGATCAACAACTGCCTGAGCAACGCGTTGTTTCATGGCGGGGCTGGGTCGCATCTGCGCCTGGTGTTCGCTGACGGGTGTCTCAGCATTTCCAATACCGTGATGGCGGCGGCGCGCATGCAGGGTTTTGCGCACGGGCAGAATCTGCGGGTTCGGGTTGCCGGCGCAATGGGATGGCAGGTGAGCTTTCATCCGGGCGAAGGTGTGTACCGGGTAGATATTGTGCCGTGCTAACGCATGCATGGCAGGGGTTTTCGCCCGCGTCGGAAGTCCGGTTCGCCAGTGGCCAAGACGACGTGTACAAGACTGTGACAACAATCCGCAGGCATTTCACCGCGATTTCACCGGCGCTTCATTAATCTGCGTTCTCCATCCCCTTCAACGAGAACGCACCATCAAATTCCTGATCCAGCTGCTGCTCCTACTGACAGTGTCCACTGCCGCCGTCGCCCAGGTAAAGACCCAGGTCCACAAAGAAGAAAAGCGCAAGTACATCGTCTACACGCCAGCGTCGTACGCCGCCAATCCCGAGCAGCGCTATCCCGTGGTGTTCAACTTCCACGGCGGCGGCATGACGATGGCCGAACAGATGTTGTACACGCAGATGAACAAGGCGGCCGAGCGCCACCAGTTTATCGTCGTCTACCCGTCGGGCATCAAGCAGGACTGGAATGTCGGCTTCGGCCAGTCGTATCTCGAGGGCACCGACGACATCGGATTCACCGAAGCGCTGCTGGCCAAATTGAAGCAGGACTTCCGGATCGACAGCCAGCGGGTGTATGCCACCGGCCTGTCGCGCGGCGGCTTTTTTGCGCTGCGCGCCGCTGCCGAGTTGCCGCACCTGTTCGCGGCCGTCGCCGCGGTCGGCGCGCCGATGCCCGAACCGGTGGTGCAGCACCACACAAAACCAGGCAAGGTCGGCATGATGCTGATCCAGGGAACGGCGGACAAGGTCGTCGCTTACGGTGGCAAGAGCTCCGGCTACCTGTCGGCCGAAGCGACCTACAGCTACAGGCTCAAGCAAAACGGCATCGCCGCCGCGGCGGTGGCACCACGGCTGATCAACCCGGACGGTGGCGACGGCACCGACGTGTCGCACCAGGAACTAAGCAACGGCGCCCAAAGCGTCGCGTTGATAACGATCCGGAAAGGCGGCCACACGTGGCCCGGCGCCGATTCGTTCAACGTGGGCCTGCCGATCGGCCTGACCAGCCGCGACATCGATGGCAACGAAGTGATCTGGCAATTTCTCGCCAAGCACCGCAAATAGAGATCCCGTGGGAAAATGCTTGAATGTCAAACCAATTCAAGCACTCCCTCATCGAACGCGATCTCAGCCGAATCCTTCGTTACGCGCCGGCCGCCGATGCCGCTCGCTTCCTGCATCCGGTGCAGCAGGCCTTGATTCACCGTCGCGGCTGGCTGCGCATGCTGGCGCCGAAGTCCGCCGGCGGAATCGAGCTGCCGCTGCCGGCAGTCGTCAGGCTCGAGGAAGAAATTGCCGGCGTCGATGGCAGCTTGGGCTGGATCGTCACGCTGTGCGCCGGCGCCGGCTGGTTTGCCGGATTCCTGCCGCCGGCGCTGGCGCGCGCCATTGTCGGCGCCAAGCGCGTGTGCGTCGCCGGCAGCGGCGCGCCGACCGGTTTCGCCGATGTCGATGGCGACGGCTTTCGCATCAGCGGCCGCTGGGACTTTGCCAGCGGCGCGCCGATGGCCACGCACTTCACGCTCAATGCGGTGCTGCGCGAGGACGGCGTGCCGTTACTCGATGATGCCGGCGCCCAGCGCATCCGCGCATTCCTCATGCCGGCGCAAGATGTCGAGCTGTTGCCGACCTGGCGCAGCATCGGCATGCGCGCGACCGCGTCGCACGCCTATCGCATCGACAACCGATGGGTCCATGCGGATCACGGCTTCGTCATCGATCCCGCGCATGCGACCGCGGCTGGCCCACTGTACCGTTTTCCGTTTCTCAGCCTGGCATTCGTGACGCTGGCGGCCAACGTGGCCGGCATGGCGGCGCATTTCGTGCGCCTGGCGAGCGAGGCCATTGCCGGGCGCCGGCATCCGCTGGCGGCGATGGCGCTGGCCGAGTCGCCCGAGGTGGCGCGCCGGCTGGCCGACGCGACCGAAAGCATGGCTGCCGCCCGCGGCCGCTTCTACCAGTTGCTCGACCGCGCCTGGCGGCAGGTCGTCGACGGCGCCACGCTGCCGGAACAGGACTGCGCCGAGCTGCATGCCGCCTCGCTGGCACTGGTCGAGGCGGGGCGCCGGGCGGTCGATGAGCTGTACCCGTGTTGCGGCTTGCGCGCGGCGCATGAAGATAGCGAGATCAATCGCGTCTGGCGCGACTTGCATACGGCCAGCCAGCACGCGTTGCTGCTGCCGTAGACCCGGACATAGGCTTATCTAACCTAACGCTCCAGCGCGTATTGGCCTGGCGCGGCGCCGACGCCGCCGTCGACCGCTCGCGCGTTCACCATGCCGGCGGCCGACATCTGGTCGAGCCACGTCAGCCAGGCCGGCCACCACGAACCGTCGCGCTGTTCGGCCGCGGCCAACCAGGAATCCGGGTCGAGATAATGCGTTCCCTGCGGGCGGTTGGCGATGTAGTAGCTGCGGCCCTTGTGGCCGGGCTCGCTGACGATGCCGGCGTTGTGGCCACCGCTGGTGAGCACGAAGGTGATGTCGCAGTTGGGCACCAGGTGGATCTTGTGCACCGAGCGCCAGGGCGACACATGGTCGCGCATCGTCGCCACGGCGAACAGCGGCTTGCCGATGTCCGACAGCGCAACCGGGTTGCCGTCGAACCGGTAGCGGCCGGAGAACAGGTCGTTGTCGAGGAACAGCTGGCGCAGGTAGTCGCTGTGCATGCGACGCGGCATGCGGGTGGCGTCGGCGTTCCACGCCATCAGGTCCGTCATCGGCGCGCGCCGTCCGAGCAGGTACTGGTTGACCGCGACCGACCATACCAGGTCGTTCGAGCGCAGCAGCTTGAACGCTCCCGCCATCTGCCGGTTGTCGAGGTAGCCCTGTTGCCACATCAGGTCTTCCAGCCAGTCGATCTGGCCCTCGTCGATGAACAGCATCAGTTCGCCAGCTTCGGAGAAGTCGGTCTGGGCCGCCAACAGCGTGAGCGAATTGAGCTGCTCGCGTCCGCTGTCGGCCAGCACAGCTACCGTAATCGCCAGCAGGGTGCCGCCGAGGCAATAGCCAACGGCGTTGATGCGCTGGCCCTGCACGCGCTCGGAGACGGCGTCGATCGCCGCCATCACGCCGTCGCGCACGTAGTCGTCCATGCCAAGTTCGCTGTCGGCAACAGTGGGGTTATGCCACGAAATCATGAACACGGAATGCTCGCGCCCGACCAGGTGGCGCACCAGCGAATTATGCGGCGACAAGTCGAGAATGTAGTACTTCATGATCCAGGCCGGCACGATCAGGATCGGCTCGGCGTGGACGGTGGGAGTGGCGGGGTCGTACTGGATCACTTCGATGAGGTGGTTGCGGAAGATCACCCTGCCAGGCGTGGCAGCGACCTCGTGGCCGGGCCGGAACTGCTCGGCGCCGGCGGGCGGCTGCCCGGTGGCGGCGCGCTGCAGGTCTTCGGCAAAGTTCAGCGCGCCGCGAAGGAAATTGGCGCCGCCTTCGCGCCATGTCGCGGCGCTGACGTCCGGATTGGTGGCGACGAAGTTCAGCGGCGACGCCATGTCGAGCAGCTGGCGGGCGGCGAACGAGACCACTTGTTCGTGGTGGCGGGTGACCCCGTCGACGCCGGTGGTGACGTTGTGCCACCATTGCTGGTTCAGCAGGAAGGCTTGCTGCATCAGGTTGTACGGCCAGACCTGCCACGCCGGGCTGCTGAAGCGCCGGTCTTGCGCCAACGGCTCGATGCAGGCCTGGCATGGCGCGCCGAAGCCGGCCTGGCTGGCATAGCCGAGCCAGCGCAAGTTCTTTCGGTATGCCTTTTGCACCAGCTGCTGCCACTTGGCCGGCGACATCGCCAGGTGCATCAGCCAGTCGGTTGCCGCCAGCGCCAGGCTAGTTGGCGCCACGCCACCGGTGGCATTGGCCATCATGGCGTGGAGCAGGCGGTCGGCCGGTTCCGGCGGCTCGCTCTCGTCGCCGCTCGGCGCGTTCGGATTTTCCCGCTGGTACACGAACGGCGATACTGGCTCGGGCGGGACCAGATACGACATCGCATACGGTGATAGAGATTGCGCTGGCATGGCGTTTCCCTGCGCCTGTCGGCGCGTTTTTCTCAGCTTCGGCCCGGGGCGAAAATCGAGCTTGAGCGCCGTCAATGGTGCGCAGGTCGGCGGCGCTTTGGAGTACTCTGAATCGTCGGTGCGGCTGTGTTTTCCCAAGCGCCGGCAGCCATTGGCGCTAATGCTTGTAACGAGTGGCTCGGAACAATTTTCAAGGAACCCATCATGCAACGCACACTTATTGCAGTCTTCGCTAACCGCAGGGAGGCGCAGGCCGCCATCGATGCGTTGGCGGCAGCCGGCTTTTCGCAGCAGCAGATGAGCCTGAGCGCGGCCGACCCGACCGGCGCGCCGGCACAGGCAAGCTCAACGCACAGCGAAGGCATCGGCGACAGCATCAGCAATTTCCTGGGCAGTATGTTCGGTACCGACGACAGCGACTACGTGCAAAAGTATTCCGACGCAGTCACGCGCGGGCACCACGTCCTGAGCTTGAGCGCGCCCAACGAGGCTGACGTCGAGCGCGCGGCCGATATCGTCGAACGTTTCGGCCCGGCCGACATCGACGAGCAAGCGGCGGCATGGAGTGGCGGCGCGGCGGCCGGCGAAGCGATGCGGATGGGCACGGACGGGCAGCAGCAGTGCGCATCCATGTCGCAGCAAAGCGTGGTCGGCGGGCCGGCTTCGGCGCAAGGCGCATTGGGGTCGGTGCAGGGGCTGCGGGAATCCTTGCACGGCGCTACCGAGCAGCGATCGCAGCAATTTTTCGAAGGCGCCGCCGGCGTCTCGCCTGTGCCCGTGCAGCGCCGCGGCGTGCGCGTGTTCGACCGCATGGCCGATCGATCGGAAGGCGCCGAAGCCCAAACGGCCGAGGAAATTGAAGCCTACTACCGCAGTCACCACGACGCCAGTGCCGCCGGCGCCGACTTCGATGATTACGAGCCGGCCTACCGCTACGGCTCCGAGATGGCGGCCGGCGAAACCTATCGCGGCCGGCCGTGGCGCGACGCCGAGCCGGCGCTGCGCAGCGATTGGGAAAGCCGTCACCCCCACTCGGCCTGGGACGAGATGAAGGCAGCGGTACGCCACGGCTGGGAGAAAATAGCGTCCTGATCAGCGACGCGACAGCGGCTGCCGGCGGCTGGCGCCGGCAGCCCAGTCAGCTCGCTTCGGCGAAGGGCAGGCTGATGCGGTTGCGCCCCATGTGCTTGGCGCGGTACAGGGCGGCGTCGGCGATGCCGACCAGCTGGCTGGGCGTGGCATCGTGCGACGCGATCGCGGTGGCCGCGCCGATGCTGACGGTGACGTGGCCGTCAGCGCCGCCGGCGTTGGCCACTCTGAGCCGCTCGACGCGGCAGCGGATCCGTTCGGCGACGATGGCGGCGCCTTTCAGCGATTCGTTCGGCAGGATCACGGCGAATTCCTCGCCGCCGTAGCGGGCCACCAGGTCGTTGGCGCGCATTTCGCTGGCCACCGCGGTGGCGATGCGCTTCAGGCATTCGTCGCCGCCGAGGTGGCCGTTGGTGTCGTTGTAGGCCTTGAAGTTGTCGACGTCGACCATCAGCAGCGACAGCGGCTGCTTCTGGCGCAGTGCGCGCGCCCATTCGGCGTGCAGCGTTTCGTCGAAGCAGCGGCGGTTGGCCAGGCCGGTCAGGCCGTCGCGTGTGGCCAGTTGCTCCAGCTTGATCTGCGCCATCTTCTCGTCCGTCAGGTCGCGCAGCGTCTGCACCACCGCCACCAGCGCGCCGCCGTCATCGAGGATCGGGCTGGCGTCGGCGGCCAGGTAGCGCCGTTCGCCCACGCGCGGCATCTCGCACCAGCTTTCGGCGCACAGCGCGGTGGCATCGTGCGGCCTGGCCTGGCGCGGATAGATCAGGCGGATTTCATCGGTGCGCTGCTGCATCACCAGGTCGGCGAGGCTGGGCCGGGGCTGGTCGTGGAAACTGCGCCAGTGTTCGGACGTGCCGAGCACTTCGCCGCTGGGTACCCCCGTGAGGCGCTCGCAGGCGCGGTTCCAGAGCATGACTTTGCAGCTGGTGTCGAGCACGAACGCTGGTACGGCCAGCATTTCGAGCAGCTTGTTGCCGAAGCCACGGTCCTGGCTGGGGGCGGCAATGTCGAACGGCTGCGCTCTTGTTGTTGTCATGTGCATCGAAGGTCCTGTAGAAAAACTATCCTGTGGGCAAAAGATTGACTGCCGACAAGGTCCGATTTTGCTACGGCGCGATTGCCAATGCTTGATTTGCAGCAAAAGTTGGTGCGATCAGCCTGATTGAACTGCCGTCGGGCGCAACAGCGGTATCGACAGTGTCAGCGCCGTGCCGGCGCCAGGTTTGCTGTCGATGACGAACTTGCCGCCGGCGGCGGTCACGCGGTCGGCGATGCCGGCCAGGCCGCAGCCGTGGGTGGCGGGGTGGCCGGCCATGCCGATGCCGTTGTCGCGCACGTCCAGGGTCAGCAGGTCGCCGCGGCGCGTCAGCGCAACCTTCACTTCGGTCGCCTCGGCGTGGCGCACCACGTTGGCCAGCGACTCCTGCAAGATGCGAAACAGCATCGCGTCGATGGCGTGGTCGGCGTTGCCTTTCCATGCTTCCGGGTCGGCATCGAGCTCGTGGCGAATCCCATTGACGCGCGAAAATTCGGACAGGTGCCGCTCGATTGCCGCGCGCAGGCCGTTTTCCAGCTCCAGCGGGCGCAGGTCGTTGATGATGCGGCGCAGCGACTGGATCGTCAGGCCGAGCTGGTCGATCAGCGCGCCGATCTTGCGGTGGATCGGCGGATGGATGCCCTGGCTGCTGCCCTGCATCAACGACAGTTCGATCTTCAGCGCCATCAAATGCTGGCCGAGGTCGTCGTGAATATCGCGTGCGATGCGGTTGCGCTCGCTTTCACGCACCTGGTCCTGCTGCTGGATCTTGCGGCACAGCGCAGTGTGGTTTTCTTCCAGCGTTTGCTCGGCGAGGGCGCGGGCGCGGCGTTCGAGTTCGAGTTGAGATTGCACAAACGCGAGCTGATCGTGAAATTGCAGGTGGCGCCGCAGCGCGGCGTGGAAAACCCATCCCAGCAACGCCAGCCACAGCGCGGCGAGCGGCACCAGCGGCTGCGTCGGCGGCCACTTGCCGACCGCCGCGGCGGCGGCCAGGGCGAGGGCGGCCAGCGCGATGGCGCTGCCGGTGAGGTGGCGGGTTGCAATCTTCATCACATCCTTCACGCTTTGGTCGAGTCGTATGGGTAAAGTTACATTGCTGTAGGAACTTGGGCCTTGTCCAAACTCAACAGTATTGGCAAGCTGCCGAATGCCGCTTGCGCGACTGCCATGCGGCGGCGCGTTATAATGGACGGTTGACGATCGAGGCTTACAGTGACATACAGCATCAAAGAAATTTTCTACACGCTGCAGGGCGAGGGCGCCCACGCCGGCCGTCCTGCCGTGTTCTGCCGCTTCTCCGGCTGTAATTTGTGGACCGGCCGCGAGAGTGATCGCGCCAGCGCCGTCTGCACGTTTTGCGACACTGACTTCGTCGGCACCGACGGCGAGCGCGGCGGCAAGTTCCCCGATCCTGCGCTGCTGGCGGCCGACATCGACAGCCTGTGGCCACCCGCCTACCCGGCCAGCAAGTACGTCGTCTTTACCGGCGGCGAACCGCTGCTGCAGCTCGACGGCGCGCTGATCGCGGCGATGCACGCGGTCGGCTTCGAGATCGCCATCGAAACGAACGGCACCTTGCCGGTGCCGGCCGGGGTCGACTGGATCTGCGTCAGCCCGAAGATGGGCTCGACGTTGGTGGTCACGAAAGGCAATGAGATCAAGGTCGTGATTCCGCAATCGGGGCAGAACCTGAGCGCCTACGAGCAGCTCGCGTTCGACAATTTTTTCGTGCAGCCGATGGACGGCCCGCTGGCCGCGCACAACACGCGCTTGGCGATCGACACCTGCAAGCTGCATCCGCAGTGGAAGCTCAGCTTGCAAACCCACAAACTGCTGCAGATACCTTAAGAGATACAAGAAGCAATGCTCACCATTACCCGCAAGCTCGAATTCGACGCCGGACACCGGATTCCTGATCACAAGAGCCAGTGCCGCAACCTGCACGGCCACCGTTACACGCTGGAAATCACGCTGACCGGCGCCGTCATCGACGTCGAAGGCAGCTCCGACAACGGCATGATCATGGATTTTTCCGACATCAAGTCGCTCGCCAAGGAACACCTGGTCGACGTCTGGGACCACGCCTTCATCGTCTACGAGCGCGACGATGCGGTGCGCGAATTTCTCGCCACCTTGCCCGGCCACAAGACGGTCGTCATCGACCGCATCCCGACCGTCGAGAACCTCGCGCGCGTGGCGTTCGACATCCTGAAGGCGGTCTTCCAGGACCGCTTCGGCACCGGCTTGCATCTGCACAAACTGGTGCTGCACGAAACGCCGAACTGCTGGGCCGAGATCACCGATGCCTGATCCCGATTTCATGCAGCTCGCGCTGGCGCAGGCGCAACATGCATGGGCCCTGGGTGAAGTGCCGGTCGGCGCGGTCGTCGTCAAGGATGGCGAACTGGTGTCGGTCGGCTACAACCAGCCGATCGGGCGCCACGATCCGACCGCGCACGCCGAGATCGTCGCCTTGCGCGCGGCCGCCGAAAAGCTCGGCAACTACCGGCTGCCAGGCTGCGAATTGTTCGTCACGCTCGAGCCGTGCGCGATGTGTTCCGGCGCCATCATGCATGCGCGCCTGGCGCGCGTGGTGTACGGCGCCGCCGACCCGAAGACCGGCGCGTGCGGCTCGGTGCTCAACTTGTTCGGCCACGAGCAGCTGAACCACCACACCGAGCTGGTGGGCGGCGTGCTGGCCGATGAAGCGAGCGCGATGCTGCGCGGCTTCTTTGCCGAACGGCGCGCGCTGGCGCGCTCGCCGGTCCCGCTGGGCACGCCCGAGTAGACCCGGCTGGTCCGCTGGCGCGTGCGCGGGTGCATCCAGCGGATCAACAATGGTATGCTGGACGCAGGAGAACCAGCGTTCCATCATGCCCAACCTCACTGCAAACGGCATCAGCATTGCCTACGAAACTGCCGGCGATCCCAAAGGGATGCCGCTGCTGCTCGTGATGGGTGTCGGCATGCAACTGACCGCCTGGCCGGACGACTTCGTCGATGGCCTGGTCGAGCTCGGGTATTACGTCATCCGTTTCGATAACCGCGACTGCGGGCTGTCCACCAAATTCGATACGGCCGGCACGCCCAGGCTGGCGCTGGCGTGGCTGTTGTCGCGGCTGCGGCTGCCGGTACACAGCCCGTACCGCATCGACGACATGGCCGCCGACGCGCTCGGCGTGCTCAATGCACTTGGTGTCGCAAGGGTCCATGTGGTCGGCGTGTCGATGGGCGGCATGATCGGCCAGGTGCTGACCGCGCGCCACCCCGAGCGCGTGCTGACGCTCACGTCCATGATGTCGACCAGCGGCAGGCGCGGCTTGCCCGGTCCTACGCCGGCGGCGCGCGCGGCGCTGACGCGGCGCCCGCCCGACACCAGCGACCCGGAGCAACTGGTCGCCCATGGCACCGCCATTTTCCGCGCCATCGGCAGCCCGGCCTACCCGACGCCCGACAGACTATTGTGCCAGCGGGTGGCGGCAGCGATGCGGCGCAACGTCTGTCCCGCCGGCCTGGCCCGCCAGATGCTGGCGATCATCGCTTCCGGCGACCGGGTCGCGCTGCTGAAGCAGATCGAGCGGCCAACCCTGGTGATCCATGGCGCCGCCGATCCGCTGGTGCCGCTGGCGTGCGGTGTCGACACGGCGCGCCTGGCGCCTGGCGCCCGGCTCGAGGTGATCGAAGGAATGGGACACGACTTGCCGCCGCAACTGATTGAAAGGTTGCTCGCCTTGATCGACCAGCATGCGCGCGGTAAGATGGCGCCAGACAACCTTCCACGCCGCTTCGAAAAACAATAATGACAACACCACCTGGCATTGCCATCATCGCGTTCGCCGGCCGTCCGGCCGACGATAGCGTCATCCCGCGCGGCATCGCGCTGCTGGAACGGCGCGGCTGCGTCGTCCACAACTATTACGATCCGGCGCAGGCGTTCCAGCGCTTCGGCGCCAGCGACGACGGCCGCCTGGCGCAGCTCGAGGCGGCGGTGGCCGACCCCGATGTCCAGGTAGTGGTGGCGCTGCGCGGCCAGTACGGCGTGACGCGTTTGCTGCCGCGCATCGATTTCGACGCGGTGGCCGCCAGCGGCAAGATCTTCGTCGGCTTCTCCGACATGACTGCCTTCCACATGGCGCTGTACAAGAAGACGGGCGCCCTCAGCTACGCCGGGCCGATGTTTGTCGGCGACTTTTGCGCCGCCGAGCCGGTCGATTTCACGCTCGACAATTTTTGGCGATGCCTGGCCGGACCGACCCACGCGATCACCGAAATCGCGGCCGGCAACCCGAGCGTCAATGTGGCAGGCAAGATCTGGGGTGGCAACCTGGCGATGCTGGTGTCGCTGCTTGGCACTGACTACTTTCCGCAGATCGACGGCGGCATCTTGTTCCTCGAAGACATCGGCGAGCACCCGTACCGGGTCGAGCGCATGCTGCTGCAACTGATGCAGGCAGGCGTTCTCGGCCGGCAGCAGGCGCTGGTGCTGGGCGACTTTTCCGGCTACCGGCTCGGCCCGGCCGATCGCGGCTACGACTTCGATGGCATGCTCGCCTACTTGCGCGCGACCTTGCCGCTGCCGGTGCTGACGGGGCTGCAGTTCGGCCATATCGACAAGCGCGTGACGATTCCGTTCGGCGCCGACGCGACGCTGGTAGCGGACAGCGAACGATTTCGCCTGACGATGAGCGGCTACCCCACGCCGGGCGATGCCTGAGCCACCGCCCGGTCAGCATTACTACCGGGCGACAGCGGCTGCGGCCGACTACCCAGCAATCGATGGCAAGGCCGACTATGCGATCTGCATCATCGGCGGCGGCTTTGCCGGCCTGGCGACGGCAATGTCGCTGATGGAACGCGGCCAGCGCGACGTCGTGGTGCTGGAGGCCGACACGGTCGGCTACGGCGCCTCCGGGCGCAACGGCGGCTTCGTGTTTGGCGGTTTCTCGCTCGGCGAACGCGGCCTGGTCGGCGCGGTCGGCCAGGACAACGCCCGCAAGCTGTACGCGCTGACGCTCGACGCCGTCGCGACCATCCGCCGCCGCATCCGTCAATACGACATCGACTGCGAGCTGCGCGAGGAGGGCGTCTACCTGGCCAACTGGTTCGGCGATGAGCGCATCCTCGACGCGCAGCAGCGCCTGTTGGCCGACAGTCTCGGCGTCGAGTGGCAGCGCATCGGCCGCACCGACCTTGCCGGCCGTCTGCTGACCGAGCGTTATTCGGGCGCGCTGTTCGAGCCTGGCGCCTTTCACTTTCATCCCCTCAAGTACGCCCGCGGGCTGGCGCGCGCGCTGGCCGGCGGCGGCATCCGACTCCACGAGCAAAGCCGCGCCACCGGCATTGTGCGCGACGGCGCGCTCTGGCGCGTGCGCACGGCGGCCGGCGAGGTGCGCGCGCGCGACGTCGTCATCTGCTGCGGCGGCTACCTCGAGCGCCTGTCGCCCCGGCTTGCCGGCGCCATGCTGCCGATCGCTACCTACGTGATGGCCACCGAGCCGCTTGGCGAGCGCATGCAGACGGCGCTGCGCACCGGCGCCGCCGTCTACGACACCCGTTTCGCCTTCGACTACTACCGCCCGCTGGCCGACACGCGCCTGCTGTGGGGCGGGCGCATTGCCGTGCGCGAACGCGCGAGCGCCGATGTCGCGCGGCTGCTGTATGCCGACATGCTGCGCGTCTACCCGCAACTGGCCGGCGTAAAAGTCGACTATGCCTGGAGCGGGAAGATGAGCTACGGGCGCCACAAGATGCCGCAACTTGGCCGCCTGCCCGACGGCCAGTGGTACGGCATGGGCTTCGGTGGCCGCGGCGTGGCGCCGACCACCTTGGCCGGCGAAGTGCTGGCGGCGGCCTTGTGCGGCGATGGCGCCGATCTGGCCAGGTTCGCACCGTGGAAGCTGCCGCCGACGGGCGGTCCGGCCGGCCTGTTCGCCGCGCAGCTGACCTACTGGTACCACGAGCTGCGCGACCGCCTGCGTGAATAGCGTACAAACGCGGGTGTCAGGTCTGACATTCGGACATTTTGTCCGAATGTCAGACCTGACACCCGAAAATCGGCGCCGGCCGCAGAAGTAGCGCGCAAAATGGTAAGATAACCGGTTAATAGAAATCTTCGCTTAAAGGCTTTATCCAGTGCTATCTACCGCAAATATCACCATGCAATTCGGCGCCAAGCCGCTGTTCGAAAATATCTCCGTCAAGTTCGGGGACGGCAACCGCTATGGCCTGATCGGCGCGAACGGTTGCGGCAAGTCGACGTTCATGAAAATCCTCGGCGGCGACCTCGAGCCGTCCGCCGGCACCGTCATGCTCGATCCTAACGAGCGCCTCGGCAAGCTGCGCCAGGACCAGTTCGCCTTCGAAGACATGCGCGTGCTCGACGTCGTCATGATGGGCCATACCGAGCTGTGGAACGCCATCTCGGAACGCGATGCGATCTACGCCAACCCGGAAGCGACCGACGACGACTACATGCACGCGGCCGAACTCGAGAGCAAGGTTGCCGAATACGATGGCTACTCGGCCGAAGCGCGCGCCGGCGAACTGCTGCTCGGCGCCGGCGTGTCGATCGACCAGCACCAGGGCCCGATGAGCTCGGTAGCGCCCGGCTGGAAGCTGCGCGTGCTGCTGGCGCAGGCGCTGTTTTCGAATCCGGACATCCTGCTGCTCGACGAGCCGACCAACAACCTCGACATCAACACGATCCGCTGGCTCGAAGACGTGCTCAACGACCGTAACTCGACGATGATCATCATCTCGCACGATCGCCACTTCCTCAACCAGGTCTGCACCCACGTCGCCGACATGGATTACGGCACCCTGAAGGTGTATCCGGGCAATTACGACGAGTACATGTTCGCCTCGACCCAGGCGCGCAACCAGCAACTGGCCAACAACGCCAAGGCCAAGGACAAGGTCGCCGAGCTGCAGGACTTCGTGCGCCGCTTCGCCGCCAACAAGTCGAAAGCGCGCCAGGCAACGTCGCGCGCCAAGCAGATCGAGAAAATCAAGGTCGACGACATCAAGCCGTCGTCGCGCGCCTACCCGTTCGTGCGCTTCGAAGCCGAGAAGAAACTGCACCGCCTGGCGGTGGAAGTGGAAGGCATCTCGAAAAAGTACGACCACCAGCTGTTCAAGAACTTCAGCATCATGGTTGAAGCGGGCGAGCGCGTCGCCATCATCGGCGCCAACGGCGCCGGCAAGACCACCTTGCTGCGCGCCATCGGCGGCGACCTGTGCGGCCTGCAGCCGGACACCGGCCGCGTCAAGTGGGCCGAGAACGCCAACGTCGGCTACATGCCGCAGGATCCGACCGAGGAATTTCCGACCGACGCCGTGCTGACCGACTGGATCGGCCAGTGGACCAAGGAAGGCGACGACGACCAGGCGGTCCGTTCGATCCTTGGCCGGCTGCTGTTTGGCGGCGACGACGTGCGCAAGTCGGTCAAGGTGCTGTCCGGCGGCGAGAAGGGCCGCATGATGTACGGCAAGCTGATGCTTGGCCGCCACAACGTGATGCTGATGGACGAGCCGACCAATCACATGGACATGGAATCGATCGAGTCGCTCAACATTGCACTTGAAAAATACACCGGCACCCTGATTTTCGTGTCGCACGACCGCGAGTTCGTTTCCTCGCTGGCCACGCGCATCCTGGAGATCAAGGAAGACGGCATCGTCGACTACCAGGGCGGCTACGAGGATTATCTGAAGAGCCAGGGCATCGATTAATTCCGACGGGAGATATAGCAATGCAGAGCATCATGCCGATCAAGTCCGTCGAATACGACCATCCGCAAGCGGGCTTGCAAGCCGGCCTCTCATGCACCGCGCAGGCGTGGGCGCGCGCGCCGGAGACGCCGAGCGCCGACCAACGCAGCGAACTGAAAGACAAGATCCGCCGTCTGCTCAAGGAGCGCGAAGCGGTGCTGGTCGCCCACTACTACGTCGACGCCGACCTGCAGGACCTGGCCGAGGAAACCGGCGGCTGCGTCTCCGATTCGCTGGAGATGGCGCGCTTCGGCCGTGACCACCCGGCCAAGACGCTGGTGGTGGCCGGCGTGCGCTTCATGGGCGAGACGGCCAAAATCCTCAGTCCGGAAAAGCGCATCCTGATGCCCGACCTGGACGCGACCTGTTCGCTCGACCTGGGCTGCCCGGCCGACGAATTCGCCGCGTTCTGCGACGCCCACCCCGACCGCACGGTGGTGGTGTATGCCAACACCAGCGCGGCGGTGAAGGCGCGCGCCGACTGGATGGTGACGTCGTCGATCGGCCTCGATATCGTCGCCCACCTGCACGCGCAGGGCAAAAAGATCCTGTGGGCGCCGGACCGCCACCTGGGCGGCTACATCCAGCAGAAAACCGGCGCCGACATGCTGCTGTGGCAGGGCTCCTGCCTCGTGCACGACGAGTTCAAGGGCGTCGAGCTCGATCTGCTCAAGGCCGACTATCCGGACGCGAAGGTGCTGGTCCATCCGGAGTCGCCGGCCAACGTGGTGGCGCTGGCCGACGTGGTCGGCTCGACCACGCAGCTGATCAACGCGGCGCAGACGATGGACGCGACCACCTTCATCGTCGCCACCGACAACGGCATCCTGCACAAGATGCGCATCGCCGCGCCGGGCAAGCACTTTATCGAAGCGCCGACCGCCGGCAACAGCGCCACATGCAAGAGCTGCGCGCACTGCCCGTGGATGGCGATGAACGGCCTGCGCAACCTGGCCGCGGTGCTCGAAAATGGCAACAACGAAGTGTTCGTCGATCCTGAGATCGGCAAACTGGCGGTCCGTTCGATCGACCGCATGCTCGACTTCGCGGCGGCGAAAAAGGCCAGGGCAATGCCTACCGGCGAACTGGCGAAAGAAGCAGCACTGTTTTCAGGAGTTGGGCCGGCATGATGAGTAACTTGCGCAATCCGTATAAGGTGTTCGACGATGCGCTGCAGTCGGCATTCGAATCGAACCTGCTGGCAGCGCTGCTGGAAGACATCGGCAGCGGCGACCTGACCGGCCAGCTGGTGCCGGACGACATCCGCGTGCGCGCGCGCGTGATCGTGCGCGAAGACGCGGTGCTGTGCGGCGCGCCATGGTTCGAGGGCGTGATGACGGCGCTCGACCAGAATACCGAGATCGAATGGCAGTACGCCGAAGGCGACATGATGCGCGCCGGTAGCGTGGTGTGCACCATCGAGGCGGAGCCACGCTCGCTGCTGACGGCCGAACGCGCCGCGCTCAACTTCCTGCAGTTGCTGTCGGGCGTGGCCAGCGCCACGCGCCGCTACGTCGACGCGGTGGCCGGCACCAGGGCGGCCATCCTCGACACGCGCAAGACGCTGCCGGGCCTGCGCCAGGCGCAGAAGTACGCGGTGCGCGTCGGCGGCGGCCAGAACCAGCGCATGGCGCTGTTCGACGGCGTCCTGATCAAGGAGAACCACATCGCCGCGGCCGGTGGCGTTGCCAAGGCGCTGGCTGCCGCGGCCGCACTCAATTCCGGCAAGCCGGTGCAGATCGAAGTCGAAACGCTGGCGCAGCTGGCCGAGGCGCTGGAGAATGGCGCCGTGTCGGTATTGCTGGATAATTTCGAGCTCGACGCGATGCGCGAGGCGGTCGAGCTGAATGCCGGCCGCGCGCTGCTGGAAGCATCCGGCGGCGTCAATTTCGACAGCGTGCGCGCGATCGCCGACACTGGCGTCGACCGCATCTCGATCGGCAGCCTGACGAAGGATGTGCAGGCGACCGACTACTCGCTGCGCATCGTCGACTAGTACAGGCCCTTTAACTGCCCGTGCAATGCGGGCAGCAGCTGTTCGGCCGACGCGTCGAACTTCAGCGTCAACAGGTCGTCGGCGCGCGTGACGCCCAGGTTGATGGCGGCGATCGGCTTGCCGCTTGCCGCCGCCATGCGGCAGAACCGAAACCCGGAAAACACCATCAGCGACGAGCCGACCACCAGCAAGGCGTCGGCTGCTTCGATGCGTGCCAACGCCGCGCGCGTTACGGCCGGCGCTACGCCGTCGCCGAAGAAGACGACATCGGGCTTGAGCGTGCCGCCGCAGTGGACACATTGTGGGACGTGGAAGTGCTCGAGCGCTGCCGGCTCGAGATGGGCGTCGCCATCGGGCGCTGCCGCGGCCACGCTTCCCGTCACGCCGGGGTTCAGCTCTTCGAGCATGCCTTGTACGCAGCTGCGCGCAAAGCCGGCGTGACAATCGAGGCAGACGACATGGTGGATCGTTCCGTGCAGTTCGAGGACGTCGGCGCTGCCGGCGCGCTGGTGCAGGCCGTCGACGTTCTGGGTGACGAGCGCGCCGAGCATGGCGTCAGCCTGCATCTGGGTGATGGCGCGGTGAGCCGCATTCGGCTCGGCGCGCGCCATGGTCGGGTAGCCGATCATGCTGCGCGCCCAGTAGCGTTTGCGCACCACCTCGGCCTTGCGAAACTCCGGCCCTTGGACCGGCGCGCGGCCGCGCCGCACGCCGTCGCGGCCGCGGTAGTCCGGGATGCCGGAGGCCGTGCTGATGCCGGCGCCGGTGAGCACCATCACCTGGCGATGATGCTCGAGGAAGCCGGCAAGTTGGTCGAGCGAGGCTTGCATGGCGCTCTCGGTCAGCGCGACGACCAGGCGATGCCGCCGACGATCAGCGCGAATGCGGCGATGTGGTACAGGTGCGGCAGCTCGCCGAGAAAGGCCGACGACATCAGCGCGGCGAACAGCGGCGTCAGGTTGGTGAAGAAGGCGGCCACCGTCGGCCCGGAACGCTGCACGCCGGCGCCCCAGCAGCCCATGGCGATCACCGCCGGGCCGATCGCGACGAACAGCAGCGCGGCTGCCACCGGCCAGCTCCAGTCGATGTGCACATCGCGCACGGACCACTCGACACCGGCCAGGACGCCCGACCACATGATGCCATACACCACCTGGCCGAGCAGGAACGCGGCCCAGTCGCGGCGGATCTCGGGATTGTCCTTCGGCTGCATCAGCAGCCAGCTGTAGAACGACCAAGAGATCGTCGCCAGGATCATGTAGACGTCGCCGGCCACCAGCCGCAGCGCGGCCAGCTGGCGCCATTCGCCGCGCGAGAGCACCAGCAGCACGCCGGCGATCGACAGCACCGCGCCGACCAGCTGGCTGCGGCGCACCGGCTTGCCGAAGAAGAGCGCGCCGACCAGCAGCATCCATACCGGCATGCCGGCTGCGACCAGCGTGACGTTGATCGGCGTCGACGTCTGCAGCGCCAGGTACTGCATCGAGTTGTACAGGCCGACGCTGAGCAGCCCGAGCATGCTGTAGCGGCGCCAGTCCTTCAACAGACCACTGCCGGGGCGCAGGATCGCGTGGCCGATCGGCACCAGGATCAGCGCCGCGATGGCCCAGCGCAGCAGGTTCAAGGTCATCGGCGGCACGGCGTCGCGCACCAGGCGGCCGACGATGGCGTTACCAGCCCACAGCAGCGGCGGAATCGTCAGCAGGAGGGCGGTGGAGGCGGTCAGTTTGCGGTTCATGAGCTGGGAATGAAAAAACCCGCCGTCAGCGGGTCATTGTAATGGCGCTTGCGGTCAGCGCCGCGGCGGCGTCAGGACGCTTGGCAGCGCCTTCGGCAAAGTGGCAGGATAGTCGCGGCTGAAGTGCAGGCCGCGGCTTTCCTGGCGCGACAGCGCGCTTTGCACAATCAGGCCGGCGACGTCGACCAGGTTGCGCAGTTCGAGCAGGTCGTGGGTGATGCGGAAGTTGCGGTAGTACTCGTCGATTTCTTCCTTCAGCATGACGATGCGGTGCTGCGCGCGTTCGAGCCGCTTGGTGGTGCGCACGATGCCGACGTAATTCCACATGAAGCGGCGCAGCTCGTCCCAGTTGTGCGAGATGACCACTTCCTCGTCGGCGTTGGTGACGCGGCTCTCGTCCCATTGCGGCAGCGCCGGCAGCTCGAACTTCGGCTGGGCGGCGACGAACTGCGCGCAGGCGCGGCCGATGACCAGGCACTCGAGCAGAGAATTGCTGGCCAGCCGGTTGGCGCCGTGCAGGCCGGTGCAGGCGGTTTCGCCGACCGCGTACAGGCCCTGCAAATCGGTGCGCCCGGCCAGGTCGGTGACGATGCCCCCGCACGTGAAGTGCACGGCCGGCACCACCGGAATCGGCTGCTTCGTGATGTCGATGCCCAGCTCCAGGCAGCGCGCGTAGATGGTCGGGAAGTGCTCCTTCAAGAACTCGGGCGGCTGGTGGCTGATGTCGAGGTTGACGTAGTCGATGCCGCGCTTTTTCATTTCGAAGTCGATGGCGCGGGCAACGACGTCGCGCGGGGCCAGTTCGCCGCGCTCGTCGTGCATCGGCATGAAGCGCGTGCCGGCGGCGGCGCCGGCTTCCGGCGGCAGCAGCAGGCGCCCGCCTTCACCGCGGATCGCTTCGGTGATCAGGAACGACTTGGCGAACGGGTGGTACAGGCAGGTGGGGTGGAACTGGATGAACTCCATGTTCGACACGCGGCAGCCCGCGCGCCAGGCCATCGCGATGCCGTCGCCGGTGGCGGTGTCGGGATTGGTGGTGTACAGGTAGGTCTTGCCGGCGCCGCCGGTGCACAGCACCGTGTGCTCGGCCTCGAACGTCAGTACGTTGCCGGTTTTTTCATCCTGCACGTACAGGCCAAGGCAGCGCGGCGTGACCGCTTGCGCGTGCGCGGAGCGGGCGCCAATCTTGTCGGAACTGATGACGTCGATCGCGCAGTGCTGCTCGAACAGCGTGATGTTCGGGTGCGCCCGCACTTTCTGTTCGAGCGTGAGCTGCACCGCGTGGCCGGTGGCGTCGGCGGCATGGATGATACGGCGCTGGCTGTGGCCACCTTCGCGCGTCAGGTGAAAACCCATTTCGGCGGCGGCGTCGCGGGTGAACGGCACGCCTTGTTCGATCAGCCATTCGATCGCTTCGCGGCCATGCTCGACGATGTAGCGGGTGGCCGGCTCGTCGCACAGGCCGGCGCCGGCGACGAGGGTGTCGTTGATGTGCTCTTCGTGGCTGTCGCCGGAGTCGAGCACGGCGGCGATGCCGCCCTGGGCCCAGTTGCTGGCGCCGTCGAGCAGCGCGCGCTTGGAGATGATGGCAACCGTGCGCGTCTGCGCCAAATGCAGGGCGACCGACAGGCCGGCCAGTCCGCTGCCGACAATAGCGACGTCAAATTTCATGGGAATTCGCGGTGATGTGTACAGAGCATCACTATAGACGATTTGCCGGAGCCGTGCCGGACGGTCGTTTCCAACGGGCTTGCTTGTCCCGAATCAATGCCTCTTGAGCAATACTGCGCCATCATCGTAGGGGCGGCAGCATGCTCACGCGCGGCCGCTACGTGCCGGGAGGAGCCGTGATACGGATCTTTAATCACTACGTTTCCAAGATGGCGTTCATATTGCTGGTGCTCGAACTGGCAATGCTGCTGGCGTCGGCCAGCCTGGCGTTGGCGCTGTGGTTTTCCGACGTGCGCGACCAGTTCCGCGCCGATAACCTGTACCTGTCGTCGCTGACGTTCGCGCTGGTGATCATCTTCAGCATGAGCGCCCTGGGCATGTACCAGCACAGCGCGCGCGAAGGCATCCGCACCACCTTGATCCGCATCATGCCGTCGTTCGCGCTCGGCTTCGCGCTGCTGTCGGCGCTGATCGCGGTGCGTCCCGAGATCTACTTCGGGCGCGGCATCAGCAGCGTGATCTTCGCGCTCGGCGCCAGCGGCGTGCTGCTCACCCGGCTGGTGGTGTTCAAGTCGGCCGAGTCGGCGCTGCTGGAGGCGCGCCTGATGTTTGTCGGCAGTGGCCCGCTGGCGCGCGAGTGCATGGAGCTGGCGGCCAGCAAATTCGGCTTTCACCAGTTTAACGTGGTCGGCTGCGTGCCCGTGCCGGGAGAGCCGAACTGCATCGGCGAAGCGAGCCTGCTGCCGATGGGCGACTCGCTGCTGGAAATGGCGCGCCGCTACGAGGCGAGCGAGATTGTCGTCACCGTCACCAACCGGCGCGGCAGCGCCTTCCCGATCCGCCAGCTGCTCGCCTGCGCGCTCGGCGGGGTCAAGGTGATCGACGCGGCCACCTTTTTCGAGCGCGAGGCGTGCCAGATCCGCATCGACTCGCTGCAGCCAAGCTAGAGAAATTCGCGCTTGACCTTGAGGATCTCGATCATTTCGAGCACGCCGCGGCTGGCCGCATATACGGCGCCTGACCAGGACCATGCGCGCGGATCGCCTTCGTCGCCGTACTCGGCCACCTTGGACAGGTCGACCGATCCGACCAGGTCGGCCAGGTCGGCCGTGGTGGGGTCGTGCGGCGCATAGGTGCCGATGCCGCTGCGGCCGGCTTCCGAGATGAAGAAGCGTTCGACCGGCATTTGCATGAAGTCGCCGCTGAACTGGTCTTCCAGGCGGGCACGGCAATGCGGGCACAGTTCGCCGGCGATGTCGATGCCGTAGGTGTTGCGGCAGCTGGCGCGCATGCTGTGCGGTACCAGGTGCAGCGGCGACTCGTGCACCGGGCATCCGGCGATCGCGTACTGCGCGCCTTCTTCGGTGTAGCTGTATTCTTCCAGCCCGCGCTTGAGCAGGATGACGAGGGTGGACTTGCCGCCGGACGGCGGACCGAGCAGCAGCAGCAGGCGCCGGCCCACTTCCGAGCCGGCGGCCGCGGCCTTGAAGTAGTCGATCACCCGGTCGATCGCTTCGTCGATGCCGAACAGCTCGTCCTCGAACAGCTTGCAGTGGTCTTTACCGTCGGCATCGTTGACGAAGCTGGTGCGGATCATGTCCCAGATGTATTGGTGGGAACTGCGCGCGACCCGTTCGGGCGCCGGTGCGAGAACCTCGTGCATGAATGCGGAAAATGGGCCCGACCAGTAACCGGCCCGGTGCTGCTGGGTAAACAGGCTGAGGCTTTCGATGAAGCTGTCCTGGTCCGACGGACGGGGATGAAGATCATCGCCTTGTAAGGTCACGTTTCCTCCAGCTCAGGTGGGCGCGGACCGGTGAGGGTGCCCCGCCTAACCCAGTATCTGCCCGGTGACCTTTTCACCAATGAGGGGCGTCAACGCGTTGGGGTGAACCTGTTGGGGGTTTGGTGGACTAAGGCTGCACGCCGTCGGCCCTGCCATTGGCAGCGCCGACTCCTCGCGCACGCAAGAAATCCATTCGTATGAATGACGGTGCATATTTCCAAGGGCCTATTCGGCGACGGGGTTTGCCGCGTGCAGGAAGTGCGCGGCGGCGAGGAAATCGTCGTTGCCGATGTCGGGCAACTCGAGCACCTCGGCATCGCCGAACAGCGTGAAGTTGCGGTCGATCGACCTGGTATAGGCCGGATCGTAGTGGTTCAACAGCAGTTCATCGACCAGTTGCGGCATGCGGCCGTCGTTGGCCATGTCGTGCCAGGCCGTGATCTGGTCACGCCCGTGCAGCTTGACCAGGCACTCGAGCTGCGTGTTCAGCAACGCCGGGTCGGTCGTGAAGTGGCGATAGTCCTCCATCAGCAGGCGTACCCGGTTCGGCCGCGACAAGGCCAGCGAAATGCACGGCGACAGGCGCATCTGCTCCATCAGTGCGTCGGGCACGCGCAGGTTGCCGACCTTTTTGCTTTCGGACTCGACGAACACGGGCCGCGACGAACCGAAATGGCGCAGCTTTTCCCACACCACCGTTTCGAACATTTTCTGCGACGGCTGCGGCTGGCTCGGAAGGTTGCCCAATACCGAGCCGCGGTGCGCGGCCAGCTGCTCGAGGTCGAGCACCTGGGCGCCGATCGAGTCGAGCACCTCGAGCAGGCGGCTCTTGCCGCTGCCGGTGGTGCCGCAGATGACCTTGAAGGCGAGCCGCGGCGGCACCGCCAGATCCTCGCTGACGTGGGCGCGGTAGGCCTTGTAGCCGCCGTCGAGCTGGATGGCAGGCCAGCCGATGCGGGCCAGCACGTGCGCCATGGCGCCGCTGCGGTTGCCGCCGCGCCAGCAGTAGATCAGCGGTTTCCAGTCGCGCCGCTTGCCGATCCACAGTTCTTCGATGTGGCGGGCGATGTTGCGCGAGACGAGGGCGGCGCCGACTTTCTTCGCTTCGAACGAATTGACCTGTGCATACATGGTGCCGACGCGGATGCGCTCGTCGTCGTTGAGCACCGGGCAATTGATGGCGCCGGGAATATGGTCGAGCGCGAACTCGGATTCGCTGCGCACGTCGATGATGGCGTCGAACTCGCCCAGCACCGGCAGGACGTCGGCGAAACTCTGGATGGCCGGGTACTTCATCGGGATTTGACCAGCGGCAGGATCTTCGGCCAGATGTTGGCAAGGATGACCGGATGGGCCTGGGCGGTCGGGTGCAGGCGGTCGGCCTGGAACAGCGCCGGCTTTTCGGCCACGCCTTCGAGCATGAACGGCACCAGCGGCGCCTTCATCTGCGTCGAGATGGTGTTGTACATACTAAAGAAGCGTTCGGTGTAATCGCGGCCGTAATTGGGCGGCATGCGCATGCCCACCAGCAGCACCTGCGCGTCGTTCTTGCGCGCCATGTCGACCATCGCGCGCAGGTTGGCGTCGGCGGCGGCGACCGGCAGGCCGCGCAGGCCGTCGTTGGCGCCAAGCTCGATGACCACCAGCGCCGGCTTGTGCTGGGTCAGCAGTGCCGGCAGGCGGGTGCGCCCGCCGCTGGTCGTTTCGCCGCTGATGCTGACGTTGACGATGCGGGCGTCGACCTTCTCGGCCCTGAGTTTTTGTTCGAGCAGCGCGACCCACCCGCTGCCGCGGGTCAGGCCATATTCGGCCGACAGGCTGTCGCCGAGCACAAGCACCGTTTTTGGTGCAGAATGGGCGAGCGCCGCGGACAGCAACAGCACCGCGCCGAGCATCCATCTAGTGAGAAAAGCAAGCATGCGTGACATCCAGGAAGCATCCAAAAGTTATGTTAACGAACAAGCCGGCAAGCCGGCGGCGATCGAAGTTCGCCAGCTATCGAAGAAGGTAGCCGACGCCAGCGGCGAACTGACCATCTTGCACAGCGTCGATTTTACAGTGCAACCGGCTGAGACGCTCGCGATCGTGGGTGCGTCCGGTTCCGGCAAGTCGACCTTGCTCGGCCTGCTGGCCGGACTCGACAACCCATCGACCGGCACCGTGATCCTCGACGGCGTCGACATTTTCGCGCTAGACGAGGATGGCCGGGCACGGCTGCGGATGGCCAAGCTGGGCTTCGTGTTCCAATCGTTCCAACTGCTGGCGCACCTGAACGCGCTGGAAAACGTCATGCTGCCGCTCGAATTGCGCGGCGAGGCGGACGCGCGCGCCAAGGCCACCGCGATGCTGGGCCGTGTCGGCCTCGACAGCCGGCTCAAGCATTATCCTAAATTCTTATCGGGCGGCGAGCAGCAGCGGGTGGCGCTGGCGCGCGCCTTCGTCACCGAGCCGCCGCTGCTGTTTGCCGACGAGCCAACCGGCAGCCTCGATGCGGCCACCGGCGAAGCGGTCATCCAGCTGATGTTCGAACTCAATCGCGAACGCGGCTCGACCCTGGTGCTGGTCACGCACGACACGTCGATCGCGGCGCGCTGCGGGCGCACCATCACGATTGCGGCCGGCCGTTTGGTCTGACCGCGCTTGCAGCGACCAGTTCATTGAGCACCGCGCGCGCCGCCGCGGGCAGTTCGCCGGCGACCATGCCGATCGGGCCGATACCCTGTTCGACCAGGCGGTCGGCAGCGGCGCCATGGATCCACACGGCGCCCAGCGCCGCCTCGCGCGCCGGCCATCCTTGCGCCAGCAGGCTGCCGCAGATCCCGGCCAGCACGTCGCCGGTGCCGGCCGTGGCCAGGCCCGGGTTGCCGGTGGCGTTGACGACCGTCGCGACGTCAAAGGCGGCGATGACGCTGCCGGCGCCCTTGAGCACGACGATCGCCTGAAGGCTGGCCGCCAGCGCGCGGGCGCAGCCGAGCCGGTCGCGCTGGACTTCGGCCACCGTCACGCCGAGCAGGCGCGCAGCTTCCAGCGGATGCGGCGTGAGCACGGTGGGCGCCGAGCGCGCGGATACGCGCTCGCGCAGGTCGACGCTGGCGGCGATCAGGTTCAGCGCATCGGCGTCGATGACCAGTGCGGCGTCGCCGGCCAGGGCCTTGGCCAGCAGCTCCATCGCGCGCGCCGAGCCGCCCATGCCGGGACCGATCACCAGCGTGCCTTCGCCGACGGGAAAGTCGGCGGCGTCGCGGAACATGATTTCTGGCTGCACGCTGTCGAAGGCGGGGCCGGGGTCGAGCGCGGCCACCAGCACGCGGCCGGCGCCGGCAAACAGTGCGCCGCGCGCCGACAGCATCGGCGCTCCGGCCATGCCGTGCGCGCCGCCGACGATGGCAACGTCGCCAAAGCTGCCCTTGTGCGAACTGCGGAGGCGCCGTTTGAGGCAGCGCGCGAACAGCGCCGGTTCGTTCAGTTGCGCGTGCGCGGGCGGGAAGTGGACGTCGCCGATCGCCAGCGCATCGACCTGCACGGCGCCGGCATGGTCGCTGCCCTCGAAGGTATGCAGGCCTGGCTTGTCGCCGATGAAGGTGAGGGTGCGGGCGGCGTGGATGGCCACGCCGTCCGGGCCGACGACGGCGCCGCTGTCGGCATCGAGCCCGCTTGGCACATCGAGCGACAGCACGCGCCAGCCCAGCGCGTTGACAGCTTCCACGAGCGCGCGGGCGGGGCCGTCGAGCGCACGCGCCAGGCCAATGCCGAACAGGCCGTCGATGACCAGGCCCGGCTCGAGGTCGGGCAGCGCGCCGAGAAAGCGCACCTGGGTTTCGGCGGCGTGGGCGAGGGCGGCCGCGGTTTCCGGCGACGCCGCTTGCGCGCCCGGCAGGTGGATCACCGCGACATCGACGCCGGCGCTGGCATGGGCCAGGTTGGCGGCAGCCTCCAGCGCGTCGCCGCCGTTGTTGCCGGGGCCGGCCAGCAGCAGCACGCTGCGGTTGGCCAGGCCCGCCAGCAGCGCCAGCGCGACATTGGCGGCGGCGTGGCCGGCGCGCTGCATCAGCGCGGCCGGTTCGAGCGTGGCGGAGACGGCGTGTTCGATCGCGCGAATCTGCGCCACCGTATATAAAGTCTTCATCGAGTCTCCCGGGTTGACCGGAGCATTTTTGCGCCGGTGACTGTGCATTTTCGCTAATTTTTGCCTCGGGGGCGAATACAATACGTCAGGGAGCATAAAAAAGAGCGAGGAGCGGGCATGGACTGGCAGTTCTGGATTGATCGCGGCGGCACATTTACCGACATCGTCGCGCGCCGGCCGGACGGCCTGCTTGCCACCCACAAGCTGCTGTCGGACGATCCGGAGCGCTACCGCGACGCCGCGGTGGCCGGCATCCGCCACCTGCTGGGCCTCGGCGCCGATGCGGCGATCCCGGTGGCGCGCATCGAGGCGGTGAAGATGGGCACCACCGTGGCCACCAACGCGCTGCTCGAGCGCAAGGGCGAGGCGACCGCGCTGGCCATCACGCGCGGCTTTCGCGACGCCTTGCGCATCGCCTACCAGAACCGCCCGCGCCTGTTCGACCGCCACATCGTGCTGCCCGAGCTGCTGTATTCAGATGTGATTGAAGTCGACGAGCGCGTGGGCGCCCATGGCGACGTGCTGCGCCGGCTCGACGAAGCGGCCACGCGCGCCGCGCTGCAGGCGCTGTACGACCAGGGCCTGCGCTCGCTCGCCATCGTCTTCATGCACGGCTACCGCTACACCGAGCACGAGGCGGCAGCGGCGCGCATCGCCGCCGACATCGGCTTCACGCAGATATCGGTATCGCACCGGGTCAGCCCGATGATGAAGCTGGTCGCGCGCGGCGACACCACCGTGGTAGACGCTTACCTGTCGCCGATCCTGCGCCGCTACGTCGACCAGGTGGCCAGCCAGATGCCGGGCGTGAACCTGCAGTTCATGCAGTCGAACGGCGGCCTGACCGATGCGCGCGCGTTCCAGGGCAAGGACAGCATCCTGTCGGGACCTGCCGGCGGCATCGTCGGCATGGTGCGGGCCAGCCAGCTGGCCGGTTTCGACCGCGTGATCGGCTTCGACATGGGCGGCACCTCGACCGACGTATCGCATTTTTCGGGCGAATTCGAACGCGTGTTCGAGACGCAGGTGGCAGGTGTGCGCATGCGCGCGCCGATGATGAGCATCCATACGGTTGCCGCCGGCGGCGGCTCGATCCTGCACTTCGATGGCAGCCGGTATCGGGTGGGGCCCGACAGCGCCGGCGCCAATCCCGGGCCGGCCAGCTATCGTCGAGGCGGGCCGCTGGCGGTCACCGACTGCAATCTGATGCTGGGAAAAATCCAGCCGGCGTATTTTCCGCACCTGTTCGGCGCGGACGGCCGGCAGGCGCTCGACCGCGACATCGTCGCTGCCAGGTTCGCCGAGATGGCGCGCGACATCGGCGCGGCGACCGGCGCCACGCCGGCGCCCGAGCAGGTGGCTGAAGGCTTCATCCGAATCGCAGTCGGCAACATGGCAAATGCGATCAAGCAGATTTCGGTGCAGCGTGGGCACGACGTCACCGACTACACGCTGACCAGCTTCGGCGGCGCCGGCGGCCAGCACGCCTGCCTGGTGGCCGACGCGCTGGGCATGAAGACGGTGTTCGTGCATACGCTGGCCGGCGTCATGTCGGCCTACGGCATGGGCCTGGCCGACCAGGCGGCAATGCGCGAAGCGGCGGTGGAACTGAAACTGGCCGACGCCGGAGCGCAATTGCTGGCGCAGCGGCTCGACGAACTCGGCGACGGCGTGCGCGACGAACTGCTCGCGCAAGGCGTCGGCGCGCAGCGCATCGCGCTGGTACGGCGGGTGCATCTGCGCTATGAAGGCACCGACTCGGCCATCATCGTGCTGTTCGACGAACCGGACGGCATGACGCGCCAGTTCGAGGCGGCCTACAAGAAGCGCTTCTCGTTTCTGATGCCGGCCAAGGCGCTGGTGGTGGAGGCGGTCTCGGTGGAGGCGATCGGCGCTTCCGGCGCGCCGCAGGAAGCCATGCCCGCGCAGGCCCCGCGCAATGGCGCTCTGGCGCCGGTCGACACGGTGCGCATGTTCGGCGGCGACGCGTGGCAAGCCACCGCGCTGTACCGGCGCGCCGACCTGCGCATCGGCGACGTGATCGGCGGACCGGCCATCATCGCCGAGGACAATGCGACGACGGTGGTGGAACCTGGCTGGCAGGCCGAGGTTACGCCGTACAACCACCTGGTGATGCGGCGGGTCGAGGCGCTGCCGCAACGGCGCGCGATCGGCACCAGCGCCGACCCGGTGATGCTGGAGATCTTCAACAACCTGTTCATGTCGATCGCCGAGCAGATGGGGCTGCGGCTGCAAAACACCGCCTGTTCGGTCAACATCAAGGAGCGGCTCGACTTCAGCTGCGCGCTGTTCGACGCCGACGGCAACCTGATCGCCAACGCGCCGCACATGCCGGTGCACCTGGGCTCGACGGGCGAGAGCATCAAGACGGTGATGCGCGAGAATGCCGGCGCGATGCGATCGGGCGACGTCTTCATGCTCAACGATCCGTACAACGGCGGCACGCACCTGCCCGACGTCACGGTCATTTCGCCGGTATTCGACGAAGCAGGCGAGACCATCCTGTTCTATGTCGGCTCGCGCGGGCACCATGCCGATATCGGTGGCACCACGCCCGGATCGATGCCGCCCGATTCCGAATCCATCGAGCAGGAAGGCGTCTTGATCAATAACTTCAAGCTGGTCGACGGGGTCGACGGCCTGCTGCGCGACAGCGAGGCGCGCGCCTTGCTGGCCGGCGCGCGCTATCCGGCGCGCAACCCCGACCAGAACATGGCGGACCTGCGCGCGCAGGTGGCGGCCAACCAGAAGGGCGTCGAAGAACTGCGCAAGATGGTGGCCCATTTCGGTCTCGACGTGGTGCGCGCGTACATGGGGCACGTGCAGGACAACGCCGAGGAAGCGGTGCGGCGCGTGATCACCGCGCTCAAGGACGGCCACTTCCGACTCGAGCTCGACAACGGCGCGCGCATCGAGGTGGCGATCCGGGTCGACCAGGCCACGCGCAGCGCGGAAATCGACTTTACCGGCACCTCGGCGCAACTGCCGAACAACTTCAACGCGCCGTCGGCGGTGTGCATGGCGGCGGTTCTGTACGTGTTTCGCACGCTGGTCGACGACGAGATCCCGCTCAACGCCGGCTGCCTCAAGCCGCTGCGGGTGATCATTGCGCCCGGTTCGATGCTCAAGCCGCGCTATCCGGCCTCGGTTGTGTCGGGCAATGTCGAGACGTCGACATGCATCACCAATGCGCTGTACGGGGCACTTGGCGTGATGGCCGCGGCGCAGGGGACGATGAACAACTTCACCTTCGGGAACGCCAGGTGCCAGTATTACGAGACCATTTCGGGTGGCTCGGGCGCCGGCGAAGGCTTCGACGGCACCGATGTGGTGCAGACCAACATGACCAATTCGCGCCTGACCGATCCCGAGATCCTCGAATTCCGCTTCCCGGTGCGGCTCGAGTCGTACGAGATCCGGCACGGCTCGGGCGGGGCGGGGCGCTGGCACGGCGGCAACGGCGGGGTGCGCAAGGTGCGCTTCCTGGAGCCGATGACGGCGGCGATCCTGTCGAACAACCGGATCCATGCGCCGTTCGGGATGGCCGGCGGCAGTCCTGGCGCGCTGGGCAAGAACCGCGTCGAGCGCGCCGACGGCAGCGCCTTGACGCTGGCGCATATCGGCAAAGTGGAGATGGGCGCCGGCGACGTGTTCGTCATCGAGACGCCCGGAGGCGGCGGCTACGGTCGCTAGCGCGTCGAGCCATGCCCCAGGCTGCGTTTTACTGTCAGGCAGAGATACCGTACTTGCGCTTGGCGTTGATGTAGTCGTCATTGAGCGGCAGCAGCGACCCATGGGCGGCGTCAAGCGTGCGGATAGTGTCGATAACGCCGGCGAATTGTTCGGCCAGCGCGTGGTCCCATCCCAATTGGCCGAGCTGGCGCAGCATCCCTTTGGCCGCCGCGACCATCACCGCCAGGTTCCCCGGCGCCATGCGGCGCGCCTCGAGCAACGTCTGCACCGCTCCCTTGAAGTCGCCCATGCCGGTCTTTTCGTCGGCAATGTTGAGCAATTCCTGCGCTTGCGCCTTCAGGTGGGCGCCGATGCCGTCGGCCAGGTCGGGCCGGCCGGCCTTGACGAACACGCTGATCGCCTGCTGCATCGAGACGCCGCTGGCGCCGTCGTTCATCGCCGACAGCATCACTTCCGACGCTTCCTTGTCCATCCTGTTGGTCAGGCAGCTGCGCGCCAGGCCGATGCGCAGGTTGGCCGACAACGCCGGGCTGGTTCGCATCGCCACCACCGCGGCATTGAGTTGGTCCGCCGCACCGGCGCTGTTGCCGGCCGATTCGTGCAGCAGTGCCGTCGATATCGCCTTGCACGCGTCGAGGTTCGGATTGCCGCGCAAGGACTTTTCGAGGTCGCGGATCACGCCACCGGCCTGCACCGCGTCGCCCTTCTTGATCAGCGCCTTGACCAGGTTGACATGGTCTTCGGGGTCGCGGAACTCGGAGTACCTGGCCTTGGCAACGACCTGTTTGAACGATTTTTCGGCAGCGGCGGCGTCGCCTGCTTCGAGCGCGACTTCGCCCAGTTTGCGCAGGCGGCGCACCATGTGCGGCGAAATGGCGACCGCGTCCTCGAGGATGCGCTGGGCGCTGACGGGCGAGCCATTGTGCACGTGGCAGCGCGCCAGCAAGTCGTAGGCCGCCATCTGCTTCGGGTTGTCGGACACCAGCCTGACCAGCAGCGATTCGGCTTCAGCCACGCGCTCCTGGGCAAACAGCGTGCGCGCCAGGCCAAGTCCGGCCCAGCCGATCGGCTTGACCGCCAGCACTTCCGAATACAGCGTCTCGGCCTGTGCCAGCTCGTTCAGGCTCACGTGCAGCTCGGCGCGCAGGCGCGCGAAGTCCAGCGCGTATGGCGGATGTTCGGCGCCGGCAGCCACGCAGGCCTTGATCGCTTCGCGCAGGTTGCCCTGGCCGATCAGCTGGTAAGCGGGCAGGAAGGCGCGGCGGCGCTCGATGGCGCGCATGATGCGGGCACTGAGCATGTCGACCGTGAACGGCTTGAGGATGTAGCCGGTCGGCGTCAGTTCGGCCGCGCTGACCACTTTGCTGTAGACGCCTTCCGAGGTGATCATGATGAAGATGGTCAGCAGGCCAATCAGCTTGTGGTGGCGCAGGTCTTCGAGCAGCTGCTGGCCGTCCTGGCCGTCGTCCGAGGCGCTGCCAAGGTCGTACTCGCACAGGATGATGTCGTACGATTTCTTGGCCAGCTGCTTGATGGCCGTGCCGGAGCTGACCACGTAATCGATCTTGCTGATGCCTGCCTGGTTCAACATGTTTTGCAGGCTGCCCCGCATCCCGGGGTTGGGATCGACGACCAGCACTGTCAGATTGCTATTTTCTTGCATCGGGCTTTACTCTGGTGTGCCGGCCGGGCCGGGGTGGTTTGTCTCGTCGCTTTGCGTGCTTGCCCTACTATTTACGGCGGATGCCGGAAAGTCTTGAAACCGGACGATACGCTATTGTTCATCTACCACGCAATAGCGATGAGCAGCTGGCGCGGTCGGCCCGCCCTCATGGTGCAACGCGGTATAATAGCGGCCTGGTAAACATGCCTCACTCATCACCTTTGCCGCCTCTACCTTTAACCCGCAGCCACGCTGCATCAACCTTATATCCCAACCATGTTGATTCTGCCGGGTTCAAACGCCCTGTCCGCATTTCGTAGCCAACGCCTGCTGGGCCAACTGCAGTCAGCCGCCCCGCACGTGGCCGCGGTCCAGGCGCGCTTCGTCCACTTCATCGATTCGAGCGCGCCGCTGTCGGCCGACGACACCAATCGCATCGAGGCGATGCTCACCTACGGCGAGCCGGCGCAGGTCGCCGCGGCCGGCGCCGCCGTGGAGGAGTTCTTCGTCATCCCGCGCTTCGGCACCATTTCGCCGTGGGCCTCGAAGGCAACCGACATCGCCCACAACTGTGGCATGGCGCATGTGCACCGCATCGAGCGCGGCATCGCCTACGCCATCGGGCTCAAAGGCGGGATCCTCGGCACCGGCATCGGCGCGGCGAAGAAGCTGACCGCCAGTGAACTGCAGGCGGTAGCGGCGCTGCTGCACGACCGCATGACCGAGTCGGTGCTGCGCAACGCCGATCAGGCCGCGCAGCTGTTCCAGGAGCTCGACGCCAAGCCGCTCGAATCGGTCGACCTGCTGGGCGAAGGCAGGGCGGCGCTGGAGTTTGCCAACAGCGATCTTGGACTGGCCTTGTCCGACGACGAGATCGACTACCTGCTCGAAGCGTTTACGCGCGCCAGGCGCAATCCGACCGACGTCGAACTGATGATGTTCGCGCAGGCGAACAGTGAACATTGCCGCCACAAGATCTTCAACGCCGACTGGGTCATCGACGGCGAGACGCAGGGCAAGTCGCTGTTCCAGATGATCAAGAACACCCACCAGCTGCAGCCCAAGGGAACGATTGTCGCCTACAGCGACAATTCGTCGATCATGGAAGGGGCCGCCGTGATGCGCTTCTATCCGCGCGGCGCCGGCCACGAATACGCCGCCTCGACCGAACTGACGCACACGCTGATGAAGGTCGAGACGCACAATCACCCGACCGCGATTTCGCCGTTCCAGGGTGCCTCGACCGGCGCCGGCGGCGAGATCCGCGACGAGGGAGCGACCGGCCGCGGCGCCAAGCCGAAGGCTGGCCTGACCGGTTTCACCGTGTCGAACCTGATGATTCCGGGCTTTGAGCGCGCTTGGGAAAACGCCGCCAGCGTCACCGCGCCGTTCGCCCAGCGGCTGCCTTCCGGCGCCTACGGCAAGCCGGAGCGCATCGCCTCGCCGCTGCAGATCATGATCGACGGCCCGTTAGGCGGCGCCGCGTTTTCGAACGAATTCGGCCGTCCTGTACTGGGCGGCTACTTCCGCACGTATGAACAGAATATCGGCGACACCGTGTTCGGCTACCACAAGCCGATCATGATCGCCGGCGGCATCGGCAGCATCGCCGACCAGCACACGCACAAGAACGACATCCCGGTCGGCAGCCTGCTGATCCAGCTGGGCGGTCCCGGCATGCGCATCGGCATGGGCGGCAGCGCCGCCTCGTCGATGGCGACCGGCGCCAACACCGCCGACCTGGACTTCGACTCGGTCCAGCGCGGCAATCCGGAGATGGAGCGGCGCGCGCAGGAAGTGATCAACGCGTGCTGGCAGATGGGTGCGGACAATCCGATCATCTCGATCCACGACGTCGGCGCCGGCGGCCTGTCGAACGCGTTCCCGGAAATCGTCAACGACGCCAAGCGCGGCGCGATCTTCGACCTGCGCCGTGTGCCGCTGGAAGAGAGCGGCCTGGCGCCGAAGGAAATCTGGAGCAACGAGTCGCAGGAGCGCTATGTACTGGCGATCGCGCCGCAGGACCTGCCGCTGTTCGCCGCCCTGTGCGAGCGCGAACGCTGCCTGTACGCGCCGGTCGGTGTCGCCACCGAGGAGCGCCAGCTCAAGCTGGTCGATCCGCAGGGCGGCAACAACCCGGTCGACATGCCGATGGACGTCCTGCTCGGCAAACCGCCCAAAATGCAGCGCGACGTGCATCACGTGCAGCAGGCTTTCCCTGCGGTCGAGCTGACCGGCCTCGAACTGACTGACGTCGCTTGCCGCGTGCTGCTGCTGCCGGCGGTCGCCGACAAGTCGTTCCTGATCACGATCGGCGACCGCAGCGTCGGCGGCATGACCATGCGCGACCAGATGGTCGGTCCGTGGCAGGTGCCGGTGGCCGATGTCGCCGTCACCGCGATGAGCTTCGAAGGCTACCTCGGCGAAGCGATGGCGATGGGCGAGCGCACGCCGCTGGCGGTGATCAACGCCGCGGCGTCGGGCCGGATGGCCGTGGGCGAGGCGATCACCAACATCGCCGCCGCCGCCATCAAGGACATCTCGGACATCAAGCTGTCGGCCAACTGGATGGCCGCCTGCGGCCAGCCAGGCCAGGACGCGGCGCTGTTCGACACCGTCAAGGCGGTCGGCATGGAGCTGTGCCCGGCGCTGGGCATCAGCATCCCGGTCGGCAAGGATTCGCTGTCGATGCGCACGACATGGAATGACGGCGAGGCCGGCAAGGCGGTGGTGTCGCCAGTGTCGCTGATCGTCTCGGCGTTCGCGCCGGTGGCCGACGTGCGCCGCACGCTGACGCCGCAGCTGCGCGCCGACGCGGGCGAATCCGTGATGATCCTGGTCGACCTCGGACGCGGCAAGAACCGCCTCGGCGCCTCGGCGCTGGCGCAGGTGACGCAGCAGCTGGGTAACGAGGTGCCGGACGTCGACAGCGCGGACGATCTGAAAGGCTTGTTCGCCGCGATCCAGCAGTTGAACGCCGACGGCAAGCTGCTGGCCTACCACGACCGCTCCGATGGCGGCCTGTACGCGACCTTGTGCGAGATGGCGTTTGCCGGGCGCACCGGCGTCACCGTCAACCTCGACATCCTGGCGATGGAAGGGGAGCACGCCGCCGACTGGGGTGACGCCAAGAACTGGGCCGGCCAGGTGGCCGAGCGCCGCAATGAACTGACCTTGCGCGCGCTGTTCGCCGAAGAACTGGGCGCCGTGATCCAGGTGCGCGCCGACGACAAGAGCGCCGTGATGAACGTGCTGCGCCAGTACCAGCTGGGCGCGTGCAGCCATATCATCGGCAAACTCAATGAGCGCGGCGTGATCGAGTTCACGCGCGACGCCAGGACCATCTACAGCGAGCAGCGCAGCGCGTTGCACCGCCTGTGGAGCGAGACCAGCTGGCGCATCGCGCGCCTGCGCGACAACCCGGCCTGCGCCGACGCCGAATACGACCGCCTGCTCGACGTCACCGATCCCGGCATCTCGCCGGTGCTGACGTTCGATCCGAACGAGAACGTGGCGGCGCCTTTCATCGGCACTGGTGCGCGGCCGCGCGTGGCGATCCTGCGCGAGCAGGGCGTCAATTCGCACATCGAGACGGCGTACGTAATGCACCAGGCCGGCTTTGCCGCGGTCGACGTGCACATGAGCGACCTGATCGCCGGGCGCGTCAAGCTCGACGACTTCCGGGGCGTGATCGCGGTCGGCGGCTTCTCGTACGGTGACGTGCTCGGCGCCGGCGAGGGCTGGGCCAAGACGATCCTGTTCAACAACCTGCTGGCAGAGCAGTTCGCGCGCTTCTTCAACCGCGCCGACACGTTCGGCCTGGGCGTGTGCAACGGCTGCCAGATGATGAGCAACCTGAAGTCGATCATCCCGGGCGCGCATGCGTGGCCGAAGTTCACGCGCAATAAATCGGAGCAGTTCGAAGCGCGTTTCGGCATGGTCGAGGTGCTCGATTCGCCGTCGATCTTCTTCGCCGGGATGGCCGGTACCAAGACGGCCATCGCGATCGCCCACGGCGAAGGTTACGCCGACTTCTCGCAGACCGGCGACAGCGCCGAGGTGATTCGTTCGCTGCGCTTCGTCGACAACCGCGGGGAGGCGACCGAGGCGTATCCGTTCAACCCGAACGGTTCGCCGCAGGGACTGACCGCTGTGACGACCGCCGACGGGCGCTTCTCGGTGATGATGCCGCACGCCGAGCGCGTATTCCGCTCGGTGCAGCAGTCTTGGCACCCGCAGGCGTGGGGCGAGGATTCGCCTTGGATGCGCATGTTCCGCAATGCGCGCAAGTTCGTGGGGTAAGCTGACCGCAAACGTGATTGGCCGCCTGGCGGCTGGTCACTTCGACGTCGTTTGATGCTCCTGATTGCGCGGCCGTGAGACGTGTCGGTCAGGGATATTGCGAGTGGAGGACGACGGTCCAGGCGTAAAAAAAGCGCTTCGAAACCGAAGCGCTTTTCCTTGTGGCAGGGTCCGGCTTACTGGACCTTGGCCTTCTTCATCAGTTCTTCGCGGTACGCCTGCAGCTTGCGCTGCTGCAGCGATTCGGAAACCTGCGCCTTGACTTCGTCGAGCGGCGGAATCTTTGCCGCGCGGGTGTCTTCCAGCTTGATGACGTGGTAGCCGAACTGGGTCTTGACCGGGGTCTCGGTGATCTGGCCCTTGTTCAGTGCGACCATCGCCTTCGAGAACTCAGGCACGTAGGAAGCAGCGCTTGCCCAGTCCAGGTCGCCGCCATTGGCAGCCGAACCGTCTTTCGACTGCTTGGCCAGCTCTTCGAACTTGCCGCCGGCTTTCAGCTTGGCGATGATGGCCTTCGCTTCATCTTCGGTGGCAACCAGGATATGGCGTGCGTGGTATTCCTTGTCGCCGACCTGCGACTTGTACTTGTCGTACTCGGCCTTGATTTCGGTGTCCTTGACCGGGTTCTTCTTGACGTAGTCGGCCAGCATCGCGTTGATGATGATGCTCTGGCGCGCGTTCTCGAGCTGGGTCTTGACTTCAGGACGGGTACCGTAACCCTGCTTGTCGGCTTCCTGGATCAGCACCTCGCGGCTGATCAGGTCTTTCTTGATCGCTTCGCGCAGTTGCGGCGAATCGGTCTGCTTGCCTTGGGCAACGACTTGCTTGACGATCTGGTCGACCTTGGCCGATGGGATGGCTTTGCCGTTGACGGTGGCGACGTTCTGCGCAAACACCGGCGCGGCAACGAAGGTCATGGCTAACAACAGGCTGGCTGGTTTCATGCGTTTCCTCTAAAAATTCGCGTCTCACGACGGCGATGCCGGCGCCCGCAGGCGCCGGTGGTGCTGGGTTTACTTGACGGTGGCTTTCTTGAGCATCGCTTCCTGGTACGCCTGCAGCTTCTTCTGCGCCAGCGCTTCTTCGATCTGGCCTTTTACTTCTTCCATGGCCGGGATCTTGGCAGGACGGGTGTCGTCGAGCTTGATGATGTGGAAGCCGTTCGGGGTTTGCACGGCGGTCTCGGTGACCGCACCTTTTTGCAGGCCGACAAACGCGTCGCTGAACACTTTCGGGAACGAATTAGGCGATGCCCAGTCGAGGTCGCCGCCGTTGGCCGCGGTGCCGGTGTCTTTCGACGTCTTGGCCAGCTCTTCGAACTTGGCGCCGCCTTTGAGCTTGGCGATGACTGCTTTCGCTTCGGCATCGGTGCCGACCAGGATGTGGCGGACATGGTATTCCTTGTCGCCGGCCTGCGCCTTGTAGCGATCGTATTCGGCCTTGATGTCGGCATCCTTGATCGGGTTCTTGGTCATGTAGTCACGCACCAGCGCGTTGATGACGATGGTCTGGTGGGCGTTTTCCATTTGCGACTTGACGGTCGCATCTTTCTCGAAGCCAGCCTTGAGCGCTTCCTGCATCATCACTTCGCGCACGATCAGGTCTTTCTTGACCGCTTCGCGCAGCTGCGGCGAGTCCGGCTGCTGGCCCTGGGCGACAACTTGCTTGACGACAGCGTCGGCGCGCGAAGACGGGATGGCCTTACCATTTACAACGGCGAGGTTTTGCGCGTAGGCCGGGATAGCGGCAACGGCAAGGAGTGCTAACAGCAAGCGGGCTGGCTTAAAGGTCATTATTAATTCCTGTTGGAAAGTTGCTTGGACAGATAGATCGATTTTTTACTATGCGCTAACGCATTGTCAAACAGATTTCTTAAGAATCGCTGAAACATGCGCCTGTTTTCACAGTTCTGACGGCGCCAAAGCAGTGATGGCAAGGGCATGGATTTCAGTGTGCATCATATCGTGCACGGAATCATACACGAGTCGATGTCGCATGACGAGCCTCAGACCTTCGAACTGTCGAGCGACGATCCTCAGGCGGTAGTGGCCGCCGCCGGAGGCCGCGCCGGCGTGGCCGGCATGCAGATGCGACTCGTCGGTCAGCTCGAGCACGCTCGGCTGCAATGCCGCTTCCAGCAGCGCGCGGATCCGCTCCGGACGGCCGTGGGCGCTCATGCCTTTTCCTCGTCGATGTACTTCGACAGCATGACGCCCTGGCCGAGGATGAAGACGAAGAACAGGGCGGTAAAGCCGAACAGCTTGAAGCTGACCCAGGCGCTGGTGTTGTCCTTGTAGACGACGAAGGCGACGAACAGGTTCAGCACGCCCATGGCGAAGAAGAATGCGGCCCAGGCCAGGCCGAGCTTGTCCCACACATGGTCAGGCAGCTTGATGTTCTCTTCCATCAGCTTGCGCATCAGGTTCTTGCGCATGAACAGCTGGCTCACCAGCAGCGCCGCGGCAAAGGCCCAGTACAGGATGGTCGGCTTCCACTTGATGAAATTGTCGTCGTGGAAGTAGATGGTGGCGCCGCCCATCACGACGATCACCCCCAGCGACATCCACAGCATGCCGTCGACCTTGCGCCCGCGCGCCAGCAGGTAGCCGATCTGCAGCACCGTGGCGATGATGCCGACCACGGTAGCCAGAATGATCGGCGCCTGGCTGGCCAGCACCGCGCCGCCGGCGATCAGGCCGCTGAGGTACTGCGTCGCCAGCGCGTGCGCCGTTCCCTGGTTCGCTTCGCCCCACTTGAAGACGGCGAAAAACAGGATGACGGGAAACAGGTCGAACAGAAATTTCATGGTGGCCGATTAAAGTGGGTCGAAGCGCAGGGACGCCGAGTTGATGCAATAGCGCAGGCCGGTCGGCGGCGGGCCATCGGGAAACACATGTCCGAGGTGGGCGTCGCAGACTGCACAGATGATCTCGGTGCGCAGCATACCATGCGTGCGGTCGGTCTTTTCAATCACATTGGCCGGGTCGAGCGCCTTGAAGTAGCTCGGCCAGCCGCAGCCGGAATCGAACTTGGCGTCCGACTCGAACAGCGCCGTGTTGCAGCACACGCAGGTGTAGATGCCCTTTTCGTGGTGATCCCAGAACTTGCCGGTAAAGGCGCGTTCGGTGGCGGCGTGGCGCGTGACCTGGTACTCCATCGGGTCGAGCATGTCGCGCCATTCGGCGTCCGTCTTGGTTACTTTGTCGGTCATGGTGTCTTTCAAGCGTTGTTTATGATGAGCAGCTTACTTCGAGGTGGCTGGCCCAGTCGGGCGGCAGCGCGGCGTACGATTGGTTGTCGGGCTGTTCGTCGAAAGGGCGCTCGAGCACGGCGAGCAGGCGGGCGATCTCGGTATAGTCTTTTTGCTGCGCCTTGTCGATGGCGACCTGCGCCAGGTAGTTGCGCAGCACGTACTTGGGGTTGACGGCGTCCATCGCGGCCTTGCGTTCGGCGTCGACGCTGTTCTCGGCGCGCAGGCGAAGGCGGTATTGCGCGGCCCAGTCGTCGAACGACTCGCGGTCGATGAACATGTCGCGCAATTCGGTCGCCGGCGCGTCGGAATCGGCCGCGAGGTTGGCGAGGGCGCGGAAAAACCGGGTGAAGTCGACGTGGTCGGCCGCCATCACCGCGAACATGCCGTCGAACAGCGCGCGGTCGTCGTCGCGGCCGGTCGCCAGGCCGAGCTTGGCGTGCAGGTGGTAATCGAGCGCGCGAGCGAATTCGGGCTCGTAGACGGCCAGCGCCTGCTGGGCGTCGTCGACGTCGCCGATCAGCGGCAGCAGCGCCTGGCCGAGCGCGTAGCAATTCCAGTGCCCCACCTGCGGCTGATTGGCGTACGAGTAGCGGCCCTGCTGGTCGGTGTGGTTGCAGATGTGGTTCGGGTCGAACGCTTCCATGAAGCCGAACGGGCCGTAATCGAGCGTCAGGCCGAGGATCGACATGTTGTCGGTGTTCATCACGCCATGCATGAAGCCGACTGCCTGCCAGTGCGCGATCATGCGCGCGGTGCGGCGCGACACTTCGGCCAGCAGCGCGGTGTACGGGTTCGGCTCGGCGGTCAGTTCCGGGTAGAACGTGTGGAGGACGTAGTCGGCCAGCGCCTTCAGTTCTTCCGGCTTGTCGCGGTAAAACCAGTGTTCGAACGAGCCGAAGCGCACGAAGCTGGGCGCCATGCGCGTGACCACCGCCGACGTTTCGACCGTTTCGCGCATCACGCCCTGTTCCGAGCCGATGAGGGCCAGCGCGCGGGTGGTCGGGATGCCGAGCGCGGCCATCGCTTCGGAGCACAGGTATTCGCGGATCGACGAGCGCAGCACGGCGCGCCCGTCGCCCATGCGCGAATATGGCGTCAGGCCGGCGCCCTTGAGCTGCAGCTCCATCGGTCCGGCGCTGCCGTTCAGTTCGCCGATGAGGATGGCGCGGCCGTCGCCGAGCTGGCCGGCCCAGACGCCGAACTGGTGGCCGGAATACACCGCCGACAGCGGCTGCGAACTGGCGGCGACGCGGTTGCCCGACAGCAGCTCGACGTAGTCATGGCTGGCGAGCATGGCCGGGTCGAGCCCGACCAGCGCGGCCGCCTTGGCGCTAGCGGCGACAAAGTACGGCGCCGGCAATGGCGTCGGCATCAGACGCGTATAGAACGCGGGGGGCAGGGCGGCGAAAGAGTTGCCCAGCGGCAGGTCGTCAGCGGAAATGGCAGTGTCCAGTCGAAGTTGTGGTGGCGAAGGCGATGATGTCATTTTAACGTGGCCGTCCAGTTTATGCATGCCCGCACGCCCGACATATTAGGTAACCGGCTGTAACGGTCCTAAACGCTGTTGCGGGGTCGCTTGGTGCGTTGCACAATCGAAAAGTATTGACCGGTTTAGCACGGTCGTGCGAATCTGAGGTTCCATTGCCGCGATGTACACAGGAGAGTAGATGACGTCCTACCCACACAGTCCCGTCATGGGGCAAATGATGAGCCAGCCGTTGCTCGTTTCCAGCATCATCGAGTTCGCCGCACGCCACTATGGCCATGTGGAAATCGTTTCGCGCCGCATCGAAGGCGACCTTCACCGCTACACCTACCGCGACTGCCACCAGCGCGCCCGCCGCATGGCGCACGCGCTCAAGGGCCTCGGCGTGCAGATGGGCGACCGCGTCGCCACCCTGGCCTGGAACGGCTATCGCCACATGGAAGTGTATTACGCCGTATCGGGCTCAGGCGCGGTGCTGCATACAGTCAATCCGCGCCTGCATCCCGAGCAGATCGCCTACATCGCCAACCACGCCGAAGACCAGTACCTGTTCTTCGACCTGACGTTCCTGCCGCTGATCGAGGCGGTCGCCGCCCATTGCAAGACGGTCAAGGCGTTCGTGCTGATGGCCGACCGCGACCGCATGCCGCAGGAAACGAAGATCGCCAACCTGCTGTGCTACGAAGACCTGATCGCCAGCAATTCGGACGACTACGAGTGGCCGGTGTTCGACGAGAACTCGGCCGCGTCGCTGTGCTACACGTCGGGCACCACCGGCAACCCGAAAGGCGCGCTGTATTCGCACCGCTCGACCGTACTGCACGCGTACGGCTCGGCGATGCCGAACGCGCTGAACGTGTCGGCCGCCGACACCGTGCTGCCCGTGGTGCCGATGTTCCACGTCAACGCGTGGGGTCTGCCGTACTCGGTGCTGCTGTCCGGCGCCAAGATGGTGTTTCCCGGCGCGGCGCTCGACGGCAAGTCGCTGTATGACCTGTTCGAAACCGAAGGGGTGACGTTCTCGGCGGGCGTGCCGACCGTGTGGCTCGGCCTGATCAACCACGTCCTGCAGAACAATCTCGAGTTCTCGACTTTCAAGCGCACCGTCATCGGCGGCTCGGCTTGCCCGCCGGCGATGATGGACACACTGATCGACAAGCTCGGCGTGCAGGTGATCCACGCCTGGGGCATGACCGAGATGTCGCCGCTCGGCACCGCCGGCGGCTTGCAGGCCAAGCACCTGGCGCTGCCGAAGGACGAGCAGCGCAAGATACTGCAGAAGCAGGGCCACGCGATCTACGGCGTCGACATGAAGATCGTCAACGACGACGGCGTCGAACTGCCGTGGGACGGCGCCATATACGGCCACCTGCTGGTGAAGGGGCCGTGGATCATCTCGAGCTACTTCAAGAACGAAGGCGGCGACGTGCTGCTGGACGGCTGGTTCCCGACCGGCGACGTGGCCACTATCGATGGCGACGGCTACATGCAGATCACCGACCGCAGCAAGGACGTCATCAAGTCCGGCGGCGAGTGGATCGGCACCATCGACCTGGAGAACATCGCGATGGCGCACCCGGCCGTGCTGCAGGCGGCCTGCATCGGCATCGCCCATCCGAAATGGGACGAGCGCCCGCTGCTGCTGGTGATCAAGCGTGCGGGCATGGACGTCACGCGCGAAGAACTGCTGGCATTTTTCGAAGGAAAGATCGCGAAGTTCTGGATGCCCGACGACGTCGCTTTCATCGAGGCGCTGCCGATGGGCGCCACCGGAAAGATCCAGAAGAACAAGCTGCGCGAACAGTTCAAGGAGTACAAGCTGCCCACCGCTTAAGCCTTTTGTTGCACCCGACGTACCCACACCACTAAAACTACAATGAAGGATGGAGACACATGAGCATGCACATTCGCCCCCTGGCCGCCGCAGTTTCGTTCGCCTTGCTTGCCGCGCCGTTCGCGGCGCATGCCGACACCGTCAGGATCGCTTTCATTGACCCGCTGTCGGGCCCGTTCGCGCCGGTCGGGACGAACCAGTTGCATAGTTTCCAGTCGATTGCAGAGATCGCTAACAAGGAAAAGTGGGCCGGCGAGCACAAGATTGAAGTGGTCGGCTTCGACAACAAGGCCAGCCCGCAGGAATCGCTGACCCAACTCAAGGCGGCGATCGACCAGGGCTACCGCTACATCACGCAGGGCAACGGATCGGGCGTCGGCCTGGCGCTGCTCGATGCCGTCAACAAGCACAACGAACGCAATCCGGGCAAGGAAGTGGTGTTCCTCAATTACGCCGCCATCGATCCGGACATGACCAACAGCAAGTGCAGCTTCTGGCACTTCCGCTTCGACGCCAACTCGGACATGAAGATGGAAGCGCTGACGAGCTACATGGCGCCGAACAAGGACATCAAGAGCGTCTACATCATCGGCCAGAACTACGCCTTCGGCCATGCCGTCTCGCGCGCGGCAAAGGAATACCTCAAGCGCAAGCGCCCGGATATCAAGATTGCCGGCGACGACCTGCACCCGATCGCGCAAGTGAAAGACTTCTCGCCGTACATTGCCAAGATCAAGGCCTCCGGCGCCGACACCGTCATCACCGGCAACTGGGGCGCCGACCTGGCGCTGCTGATCCGCGCCGCCAAGGATGCCGACCTGAAAGCCAATTTCTACACTTACTATGGCGTGACGACCGGCGTGCCGACGGCGATGGGCGCGGCCGGCGCCGACCGCGTCAAGGTCGTCGGCAACTGGCTGATCAACAACGAAACATTCAAGGGCAAGGAAATCGTCGACGGCTTCAAGAAGAAGTACAACGACGACTACTACGCCGCGCAGACGCACAGCGGCATCGGCATGCTGGCGCAGGCGATCAAGCTGGCCAAGTCGCCCGATCCGGTGAAAGTGGCGTTCGCGATGGAAGGGGCCAAGTTCAACAGCCTGAACGGTGAAGTGACGATGAACAAGGCCGACCACCAGCTGCAGCAGGCGCTGTACATCGGCACCTGGGCCAAGGTCGACGGAAAAACCGTCAGGTACGACCAGGAGAACACGGGCTACGGCTGGAAGATGGACAAGAAGATCGATGCCTACATGGCCGGGCAGCCGACGTCGTGCCAGATGAAGCGGCCAGGGGCGTAAGCCGCTCGAACGGTCTACCTCGTTTTATTTCAAGTTGGCCGTCAAACCGTCATCCCCGCCACTGGCGGAAAATGACGGCGCTACGGCTAACGGGACAGGCATGTCCTCCCTCATTTATCGCACAAAGAGCCCATGGAATTTACGCTGTTCACCCTGCTGAATGGCGTCAGTTACGGACTGCTGCTGTTCATGCTCTCGTCCGGCCTGACGCTGATCTTCAGCATGATGGGCGTGCTCAATTTTGCGCACGCCAGTTTCTACATGCTGGGGGCGTATATCGCCTACACCATCAGCACCCAGCTCGGCTTCTGGCCGGCCCTGGTGCTAGCGCCCCTGGTCGTCGGCCTGGCCGGCGCGATAGTCGAGCGCTACGGCCTGCGCCCGCTGCACAAATACGGCCACATTCCCGAACTGCTGTTTACCTTCGGCCTGTCCTACCTGATGGTCGAACTGGTACAGCTGGTCTGGGGCCGCGCCGCGGTGCCGTATCCGATCCCGCAAGAACTCGACCGGCCCCTCTTCACGCTGTTTGCCACCAGCTTCCCGATGTACCGCGGCTTCATGATGCTGGTCGCGTTGTCGATGCTGGCCGCGATCTGGCTGGTGCTCACGCGCACCCGCATCGGCCTGGTCATCCAGGCGGCGCTGACTCATCCTGACGCTGCCGAAGCGCTCGGCCACAACGTGCCGCGCATCTTCATGTGGGTGTTCGGCGGCGGCTGCGCGCTGGCAGGCCTGGCCGGTGTGATCGGCGGCAACGCCTTCGTCACTGAGCCGGGCATGGCCGCCACCGTCGGCTCGATCATTTTCGTCGTCGTCGTCGTCGGCGGCATGGGCTCGCTCGCCGGCGCCTTCGTCGCCTCGATCCTGATCGGCGTACTGCAGACGTTCGCCGTCGCGCTCGACTATTCGTTCATGAGCTTGCTCAACTGGGCCGGCGCCAGCATCGGACCGGACACGCCGGGCTACAGCGTGCTGAAGGTCACCATCGCGCAAAGCGCGGCGATCCTGCCGTTCCTGCTGCTGGTGCTGATCCTCATTTTCCGGCCGAAAGGGCTGATGGGAACGCGCGAATGATGCTCACTTTCAAACCCGTCAACCTGGCCCGCTGGCTCGTCTGGACCTGCTTCGCGCTGATCTTGCTGGTCGCGCCGATGATCTTCGCCAAGGGCGCGTCGCTGTCGATCCTGTCGCAGATCGGCACCATCATGATCTTCGGCCTGTCGTACAACATGCTGCTCGGGCAGGGCGGCATGCTGTCGTTCGGCCACGCGGTGTATTCGGGCCTGGGCGCGTTTTTCGCCATCCACACGATGAACCAGACCGGCCTGCACGTACCGACCACGTTGATTCCACTGGTCGGCGGCATGGCCGGAATGGCCTTCGGCGTGCTGTTCGGCTACGTCACCACCAAGAAGTCCGGCACCACCTTCGCCATGATTACGCTTGGTCTGGTTGAACTGGTGTTTGCCAGCTCGCTGATGTTCCCCGGCTTTTTCGGCGGCGAAGGCGGCGTGACGACCAACCGGGTCAGCGGCCAGGCCTTCATGGGCGTCACCTACGGCCCGCAGATCCAGGTGTACTACCTGATCGCATTGTGGCTGTTCATCAGCACCATCGCCATGTTCGCCTTCACGCAGACGCCGCTCGGGCGCATGCTCAACGCGGTGCGCGACAACCCGGAACGAGTCGAGTTCATCGGCTACGACACGCAATGGGTGCGTTACCTGACCTTGATCCTGTCGGCATTCTTTGCCGGCATTTCGGGCGCGCTGTCGGCAATCAACTTCGAGATCGTCACCGCCGAAAACGTCAGCGCCATCCGCTCCGGCGCGATCTTGCTGTTTGTCTTCATCGGCGGCATCGGCTTCTTCTTCGGGCCATTGCTGGGCGCGATCGTCGGCATCTTCTTCTCGGTAATGCTGTCGGATTTTACTGCCGCCTGGCAGCTGTACCTTGGCTTGTTCTTCGTCGCACTGGTGCGCTTCGCCCCGGCCGGGCTGTCGAGCCTGCTGATGCTGCTGCTGCGGGTGGCCAAGTTCGGCAAGTTTGGCCGCATCTGGAAGCCGCTGCTGGCGGTATCCGCCGTGACCCTGGTCGGCCTGTTCGGCCTGGTCATCGCCATCGAGCTGCTGTATCACATGACCCTGGGCTCGGCCAACGGCAGCGTCACCAAGTTGTTCGGCGTGCAGGTCGACACCCGTTCGGCGCTGCCGTGGCTGATGGCGGCGGCCCTGATGGCGCTGTCGTGGTTCGGCTATCGGCAGACGCAGCCTGCGTACGGCGCGGTGTGGAACGACGTCAACGCCGAAATTGTCGCCAAGATCAAGGGAGGCGGCGCATGAACGCACTCGAACTGCAAGACGTCCGCAAGAGTTTCGGCAAATCGGAAATCATTCGCGGCACCACCTTGACCGTGGCGAAGGGCGAGCGCTGCGCCATTATCGGGCCCAACGGCGCCGGCAAGTCGACGCTGTTCAACCTGGTGTCGGGCCGCTTCGGCATCACCAGCGGCGACATTTTGCTGCACGGACGCAGCGTGGCCGGCTTGCGCCCGTTCGAGATCAACCGGCTCGGACTGGCGCGCAGTTTTCAGATCAGCAATCTGTTCGAAAAACTGTCGGTCTACGAAAACCTGCGCTGCGCCGCGTTGTGGTCGCTCGGCTACAAATATTCGTTCTGGCAGCGCCTCGGCAGCCTGCGCGATGCCCACGCGCGCGCCCAGCAGGTGCTGGAAGAAATCGGACTGCAGCGCCAGCGCGACGTGCCCGCCGGCGTGCTGACGTATGCCGAGCAGCGCGCGCTCGAGATCGGCATCACCATCGCCGGCGGCGCCGATGTCATCCTGCTCGACGAACCGACGGCCGGCATGAGCCGCTCGGAATCGGACGCCGCGGTCGAGCTGATCCGCAAGGTAACGGTCGGCAAGACGCTGCTGATGGTCGAGCACGACATGAGCGTGGTGTTCGGGCTGGCCGACAAGATCGCGGTGCTGGTGTACGGCGAGATGATCGCCTTCGACACGCCCGCCAACATCCGCGCCAACGCCGATGTGCAGGCAGCCTACCTGGGACACGCATGACCGACATTCTTCAAATCAGCAAACTGCAGGCGTTTTACGGCAAGAGCCACATCCTGCACGGGGTTGACCTGCGCGTGGGCGAAGGCGAGATCGTCAGCTTGCTGGGCCGCAATGGCGTCGGCCGCTCGACCCTGGTCAAGGCAGTGATGGGGCAGGTCAGCGCCGCCGGCTCGGTGCGCTTCCGGGGCGCCGAGCTGCTGGGGCTGAAAGCGTTCCAGATCGCGCACAAGGGCGTCGCCTACGTGCCGGAAAATCGCGATATATTTCCTACCCTGACGGTCGAACAGAACCTGGTGCTCGGCCAGAAGAAGGCCGGCGGCGGCGGGCGCTGGTCGCTGGCCGACATGTACCGCATGTTTCCGCGGCTCGAAGAGCGGCGTGCGGTGGCGGCCGGCGTGCTGTCCGGCGGCGAGCAGCAGATGCTGACCTTGTGCCGCAGCCTGATGGGCGACCCGGACCTGATCATGATCGACGAGCCGACCGAGGGACTGGCGCCGAAGATCGTCGCGCTGGTGGCCGAGTACCTCTTGGCGCTGAAGGAGAAGGGCGTGTCGGTGCTGCTGGTGGAACAGAAGCTGGCGATCGCGCTCGATATTTCGGCGCGCGTGTATGTGATGGGGCACGGCGCGATCGTGTTCGAGGGCACGCCAGAGCAGCTGCGCGGCAATGCCAACGTACGCAAGGAGTGGCTCGAGGTCTGAGCCGCAAATTCGTCGTTCGGCAAACGGCAGAAAAATAAAACGACCGTACTATTATGGGATATAGTAGAGAATTGCTGGTCTAACTAACAAAGGAATCAACATGAGCGCCGATTACGTGGTCAAGGGCAGTGTCGCCGTCATTACATTGAACAATCCGCCGGTCAATGGACTCGGACTTGCCACGCGCACCGCGGCTGTGGAAGGGCTGCGCAAAGCCCAGGCCGACGACGCCGTCAAGGCCATCGTCATCACCGGCGCAGGCAAGGCGTTTTCGGGCGGCGCCGACATCAAGGAATTCAACTCGCCGAAGGCGCTGACCGAGCCGACGCTGCACACGCTCATCAACGTCATCGAAAACTCGGCCAAGCCGGTCGTTGCCGCGATCCATTCCGTCTGCATGGGCGGCGGGCTGGAACTCGCGCTCGGCTGCAACTACCGCGTGGCACTGCCAGGCGCGCAAATCGCGCTGCCGGAAGTCAAGCTCGGCCTGCTGCCTGGCGCCGGCGGCACGCAGCGCCTGCCGCGCATGATCGGGCTCGAAAAGGCGATCAACATGATCGTCTCCGGCACCCCGATCCTGTCGGAAAAACTGGCCGACACGGCGCTGTTCGATGAAGTGTTCGCCACCGGCTCGGACCTGCTGTCGTCGGCAATCGCCTTTGCCAACCATGTGGCCGATGTGCGTCCGCTGCCGAAAGTGCGCGACCGCAAGGTTCACTATCCAAACCACGAAGCCTTCCTGCAATTTACCCGCAACACTGTCAAAGCGATGTCAGGCGCGTTTCCGGCGCCGATCGAGTGCGTTGAAACGGTGGCGGCATCGGTGACCCACAAGTTTGAAGACGGCATCAAGTTCGAGCGTGAGCGTTTCCTGCACCTGATCCAGACGCCGGAATCGAAGGCGCTGCGCCATGCGTTTTTTGCCGAGCGCGTCGCCAGCAAGATGCCTGACGTACCGGCCGACACGCCAACGCGCGAGATCCGCCAGGCCGCCGTCATTGGCGCCGGCACGATGGGCGGCGGCATCGCAATGAACTTCGTCAACGCCGGCATCCCGGTGATCCTGCTCGAAACCAAGCAGGAAGCGCTCGACAAAGGCATCGCGACGATCCGCAAGAATTACGAAAACACGATGAAGAAGGGCAAGCTGACGCAGCAGAAGTTCGACCAGCGCGTTGGCCTGATCAGCGGCACCTTGTCGTACGCCGACATCGCGCAGGCCGACATCGTCGTCGAGGCTGTATTCGAGGACATGGGCGTGAAAGAAACGGTCTTCCGGCAGCTCGACGCGGTGATGAAGCCGGGCGCGATCCTGGCGTCGAACACGTCGACGCTCGATGTCGACCAGATCGCCGGTTTCACCAAGCGGCCGCAGGACGTCATCGGCACCCACTTCTTCAGCCCGGCCAATGTCATGAAGCTGCTGGAAATCGTGCGCGGCAAGGCCACCGGCAAGGATGTGCTGGCCACCACTCTGGCGCTGTCGAAGAAGCTGAAGAAAACTGGCGTCGTGTCGGGCGTGTGCGACGGCTTCATCGGCAACCGCATGATCGAGCAGTACAGCCGCCAGGCCGGCTTCCTGCTGGAAGAAGGCTGCCTGCCCGAGCAGGTCGACAAGGCGGTGGAAAAGTTCGGCTTTGCGATGGGTCCGTTCCGCATGGGCGACCTGGCCGGCAACGACATCGGCTGGTACATCCGCAAGCGGCGCTACGTCGAGAAGCCGGAAGTCGTTTATTCGAAGACGGCTGATTTGCTGTGTGAGATGGGGCGCTTCGGCCAGAAGACCGGTGCCGGCTGGTACGACTACAAGGCGGGCGATCGCAAGGCGTACGCCAACCAGGCCGTCAACGACATGATCGCCAAGCATTCGGCCGACATTGGCGTCGAGCGGCGCAAGATTTCCGACCAGGAGATCGTCGAGCGGCTGGTGTATTCGCTGGTCAATGAAGGCGCCCGCATTCTCGAAGAAGGCATTGCCATGCGCGCTTCCGACATCGACATGGTGTACCTGACCGGCTACGGCTTCCCGGTGTACCGCGGCGGCCCGATGTTCTACGCCGACACGGTTGGCCTGTTCAACGTGTTGATTGCGATGGAGAAGTACGCGAAGGGCCGCCATGGCGACGCCTGGACGCCGGCGCCGCTGCTGGTCAAGCTCGCTGCCGAAGGCAAGGGCTTCAACAGCTGATCGGTCCGATCGCGAACGAAAAAAATGCCGCTGAATTCAGCGGCATATTTTATGCGACAGCGGTTTGTTTAGCGGATCAGAATGGCGATATCGCGCAAGCCGAGGCCGGTGCCGACGAGCGATGTAGCAGGCGTGGCGGCGCCGTTGACGAGGGTGGCGGCGCCGGTCACCAGGTCGATGCGGTACAGCGAGCTTGGACCGCCGGCGGTGGAACGCAGCGCCGCCAGTGCCAGGCCGTTGGTGCCGCCGGCAATATCGAAGGCGACGTCGCCAGTGACATCGACGCCGAGTGCCCCGACGTTGCTGAGCGTGCCGTCGTTAGGCGGGTTCTGAAGCGCGAGGGTGTCAGCAGCGGTATCGATGTCGAACAGGCTCGTCGTGGTGGTGCCGGCAAAGCTGTTGGTGTACGCCGCGCCCGTGACGATCGGCAACGCGCCGGCCGCGTTGATGGTGCCGTCGGTCGTCGTGGCGCCCGTGTCGGCGTTGATGCGCAGGCTCTGGCCGGTGTTGCTGATGACGCGCAGACGGTCGGCGACCGGGTTGAAGTCGACTGCGAACGCGGTGCCGCTGATGCCGGCGAACGGGTTGGTGGTGTCGGCGGCCTCCGCGGCCAACGTTGCCTTGACCGTGGCAGCGCCAGTTGCCGGGTCGACCGTGTAGATCTTGCCGGTCGACGACAGCGCGTACAGCAGGCGGTCTTTCGGACGGAAGTCGATGCCGAGCACCGTTTCGCCGGCGGCCAGGCCGGTGATTGCCGTTGCCGTCACCGTGTTTGGCGTCAAGGCGGCGAAACTGACCAGGCGACCATCATCGGCCAGGCCGTACACGACTGCTGTGCGGGCGCCGCGCACCGCGAGGCCGCGGATGTCTTCGGTCACGCCGACGGCGCCGATGACGGTGGCCGCGTTGCTGGTTGCCGTCAGGTTGACGCTGTAGAAGTTGCGCACGCCGCCGACAGTGAACACGGCGTAGCCGGTATTGGTGACAGCATCGATATCGAAGCCGCTGACGCTGCTGGCGGTGATGCCCAGTGACACCGGCAAGCTCAGGGTGCCGTTGTTTGGCGGATTTTGCGTAAACAAGGTGCTGTTGGCAGAATCGATGGCGAACAGGACCGTGTTGGCGGTGCCGGCGAACGAGTTGGTGTAGGCCGACGCAGTCACCGCGGCGTTGGCCGCGCCACCGTTGATGGCGCCGTCGGTGGTCACCGCGCCGGTGTCGACGTTGATGCGCAAGTTCTGGCCGGTGTCGCTGACAACGCGCAGGCGGTCCGCCGCCGGGTTGAAGTCGACGCCGAACTGGGCGCCGGACAAGCTCGCATACGGCAAGGTGGTGTCGGTTGCATCCGCGGTGAGGGTCGACTTCAGCGTTGCCGCGGCGGTGGTGGTGTCGATCGTGTAGAGGCGGCCGGTACTGCCGACGCCATACAGCAGGCCGTCTGCCGGGCGGAAGTCGATGCCGACCAGGCTCTCGCCGGCGGCCAGGCCGGTAATGGCGACGTTGGTGCGGATGGTCGCCGCGCTATCGCGATTGAACGACGCCAGCTTGTTGCTTGCGGTCAGCACGAAGACGTCACCCGGCACGGCTGGCGGCGGTGGCGGCGCCGGCGGTGCCTCGGGCACGTTGTTGTCGTTATCGCTGCCGCATCCTGCGAGGGCGAGGGCGACGGCAGTGGCGAGAGTGAGTTTGGCAAAAAAAGGGTTGTTCATGGCTTCGGCTCCTGAATTATCGATGAGTGCAACGCTGCAACTGGTCACGGCGAACCAACAAAAATTGATCGCGGGGACGAAAGTTGACGCTTGTACTACACCTCAGCAGCGCAAATGGATGCACCAGATGCAAAAAAAAACCGCGGTCAGACCCGTTTGATATTCGAAGTTTTCGCCAGACGCCAAACATCAACGGGCGGTCAGATGTGGCGTTCCTTGACGTGCTTGACGCATTCGGAGGCGCACTTTTCGCACGCAATCTGGCAGGCGGCGTAGTGGGCGTGGATTTCGGCATGCACGGAGCAGGCGGTCGCGCAGGCGCGGCACACGTGCGCGCACACGGCCGCAAAGTCGCCATGGTGGAGCGAGTTGCGCGCCATCGCGTTCATCGTCGCCGTGCAGATGTCGGAACAGTCGAGGTTGATCAGCGCGCACAGCGACGTGCCGGCGCGGATGTCTTCGGCCGCGCACGTTTGGCACGCGCGGATCGCTTCCTGGCAGGCGGCGATACAGTTCTGCAGGTTGTGCATTTCGCTGTCGAGCATGATGATCCTCTTCAAGTTAAGTCCAGGCGACGTGCCTGCCTGCAAATGATACTCTCCTGCATAGTAAGCCTAACGCGCGATACGTGGCGCCAAGATTTTTTTCCGAGCAGGAAGGTCGCGCAAGGCGAAAAAAATGCCGCTGTCGCTAGCGGCATTTTTCATTCAGCAACGATGCTGTGTTAATCGGCAGCGTATATATCGTTGTCCTTGGTTTCCTTGACGAACAGCGCACCGATCACGAACGTGATCATGGCGATGATAATCGGATACCACAGACCGTAGTAGATATCGCCCTTGTACGCCACCAGGGCGAACGCGGTGGTTGGCAGCAAGCCGCCGAACCAGCCATTACCGATGTGGTACGGCAAGGACATCGACGTATAGCGGATGCGGGTCGGGAACATTTCAACGAGCATCGCCGCGATCGGGCCGTACACCATGGTGACATAGAGCACAAGAATGAACAGCAGCAAGACAACCATCGGCTTGTTGATCTGCGTCGGGTCGGCCTTGGCAGGGTAGCCGGCAGCCTTGATGGCGCCGCCGACTTCCGTCTTCATTGCCGCTTCCTTGGCTTTGCTGGCGGCGTCGAAGTTCAGGTTGGCTGCATCCATGCTGGCGTTAAACGACGTATATTCCTTGTCGCCGACTTTGACGCTTGCAACGGTGCCAGGCGCGGCGTCAACCTTGGTGTAGCTCACCGATGCCGCCGTCAGCATGCCGGTGGCGATATCGCACGACGATGGGAATTTTTTCTGGCCAGTCGGGTTGAACTGGAAGTGGCAGGTTGCCGGATCGGCCACCACCACCACTGGCGAATTCTTCAGAGCTGCTTCCAGCGTCGGATTGGCGTAGTGCGTCAGCGCGCCGAAGATCGGGAAGTAGGTCAGCGCGGCGATCAGGCAGCCGCCGAGGATGATCCACTTGCGGCCAATCTTGTCCGACAGCGTGCCGAAGATAACGAAGAATGGCGTGGCCAGGAACAGCGAAATGGCGATCAGGATATTGGCCAGCGCGCCGTCGACCTTCAGCGTTTTCTCAAGGAAGAACAGGGCGTAGAACTGGCCCGTGTACCACACCACGGCCTGGCCCATCGTCAGGCCGATCAGTGCCAGCAGCACGATCTTGGCATTGCTGCCTTTCAGGAAAGCTTCGGTCAGCGGCGCCTTCGACGTCTTGCCTTCCGCTTTCATTTTTGCAAACGCCGGCGACTCGTGCATCGACAAGCGAATCCAGACCGACACGGCCAGCAGCAGCACCGAAACGAGGAACGGAATGCGCCAGCCCCACGCGAGGAACTGCTCTTCGCCCATCGCGGTACGGGTGCCGAGAATGACCATCAGCGACAGGAACAGGCCCATCGTTGCGGTGGTCTGAATCCACGACGTGAAGTAGCCGCGCCGGCCTTCCGGTGCGTGCTCGGCCACGTAGGTCGCCGCGCCGCCGTATTCGCCGCCCAGCGCCAGGCCTTGCAGGATACGCAGCGTGACGAGGATGATCGGCGCCGCAATGCCGATCGACGCGTAGCTTGGCAGTAAGCCGACCAGGAAAGTCGACGCGCCCATCAGCAAGATCGTGATCAGGAAGGTGTACTTGCGACCGATCATGTCGCCGAGCCGGCCAAACACCAGCGCGCCGAATGGACGCACGATGAAGCCGGCCGCGAACGCGAGCAGCGCGAAGATGAACTTGGTGGTGGCGTCGCCAATAAAGAACTGGGTACCGATAATGGTCGCCAGGGCGCCGTACAGGTAGAAATCGTACCATTCGAAAACGGTACCGAGGGACGAGGCGAAGATGACCTTGCGCTCTTCCTTGGTGAGGCCCGTGTTCGCTGGGACTGCCTTGCGGCCGTCCGCGGTCATGCCGGGGGTAATTGCCATGTGTGTCTCCGTGTATTTAATTATGTAGATTTCATCGGATAGCCGGTACTTCAGCTGTATGGCAGTGTGACCTGTCAAACTTACGGCAGGCTTGCTGCAAACTTACATCAAGCTGACAAAAAGAATATTCAAATCGCTAACGCAAGTGTCGCTTTTGAGCGGCGATAATTTTGCGAACGACCGTACTAAATTGTGCTATTCTCGTACGCAACGACACCGTGTCGACAGACACATTTACCAACTCAGGAGATCTCCATGTTAGATGCAGTCATCGTATCGACCGCCCGTACCGCCTTGGCCAAATCGTGGAAGGGCGCGTTCAACATGACGCACGGCGCCACCCTGGGCGGCCACGCGCTGCAGGCGGCGATTGCGCGCGCCGGCATCGAAGCTGGCGAGGTCGAGGATGTCATCATCGGCTGCGCCAATCCGGAAGGGGCCACCGGCGCCAATATCGCGCGCCAGATCGCGCTGCGCGCCGGCTGCCCGGTCACGACCGGCGGCATGACGATCAACCGGTTTTGCTCATCGGGTCTGCAGACGATCGCCACCGCGGCGCAGCGCATCATTGCCGGCGAGGGCGATATTTACGCCGCTGGCGGCGTTGAGTCGATCTCGTGCGTGCAGCAGGAAATGAACCGCCATATGCTGGCCGATCCGTGGCTGATGGAGCACAAGCCGGAAATCTACTGGCCGATGCTGCAGACGGCCGAGACGGTGGCCAAGCGCTACAAGGTCAGCCGCGAGCGCCAGGACGAGTACGGCGTGCAGAGCCAGCAGCGCGCCGCCGCCGCCCAGGCTGCCGGCCGCTTCGACGCCGAAATTGTGCCGATGACCACCACCATGGGCGTGGCCGACAAGGCCAGCGGCATGCTGCTGACGCGCGAAGTGACGATTTCGGCCGACGAAGGCATCCGCGCCGACACCACGCTCGAGGCGGTCTCGAAGATCCGCTCGGCGGTCCCTGGCGGCGTGATCAGCGCCGGCAATGCCAGCCAGTTTTCGGACGGCGCCTCGGTGGCGATCGTGATGAGCGCGCAGACGGCGCAAGCGAAGGGCCTGCAGCCGCTCGGCATTTTTCGCGGCTTCGCGGTGGCCGGCTGCGAGCCTGACGAGATGGGCATCGGCCCGGTATTCGCGGTGCCCAAGCTGCTGAAAAAAGCCGGCCTGTCGGTGTCCGACATCGGCCTGTGGGAATTGAACGAGGCGTTTGCCGTGCAGGTGCTGTATTGCGCCGACACGCTCGGCATCCCGATGGACCGCCTGAACGTCAACGGCGGCGCGATCGCCGTCGGCCACCCGTACGGCGTGTCAGGCGCGCGCCTGGTCGGCCACGCGCTGATCGAAGGCAAGCGCCGCGGCGTGAAGTACGTCGTCGTCACGATGTGCATCGGCGGCGGCCAGGGCGCCGCCGGCCTGTTCGAAGTCGTCTAGAACCCCTTCACCGACGTTCCCGCCTTCGCGGGAACGACGTGGCTGAGCAACCCTCAACTATCGCGCCATGCAATCAAAAATCCTTTCGCGCCGCGACCTCGACTTTTTGCTGTTCGAATGGCTCGACGTCGAATCGCTGACCGCGCGCAAGCGCTTCGAAGACCACAGCCGCGAAACCTTCAGCGCCGCGCTCGACACCGCCGAGCAAGTGGCCACCGACCTGTTTGCGCCGCATAACAAAAAAAGCGACAACAACGAGCCGCACTTCGACGGCACCGCCGTCACCATCATTCCGGAAGTGAAGATCGCGCTCGATGCTTTCGCCGCTGCGGGACTCTTGGCGGCGGGGCAGGATTACGAGTTCGACGGCATGCAGTTGCCATCGGTGATGGAGAAGGCGACCGTTGCCTGGTTCACGGCCGCCAACGTTGCTACCTCGGCCTACATCTTCCTCACGGTCGCCAACGCCAACACGCTGCTCAAGTGCGCCACGCCGCGCCAGGTCGAGCAGTTCGTGCGGCCTATGTTTGCCGGCAAGTTCTTCGGCACCATGTGCCTGTCGGAACCGCAGGCCGGATCGAGCTTGTCGGACATCACCACCCGCGCCGAGCCGGATCCGGTGGAAGGCCCCGACGGCGAGCGCCAGTACCGGCTGACCGGCAACAAGATGTGGATTTCGGCCGGCGAGCATGACCTGGCGGGCAATATCGTGCACCTGGTGCTGGCCAAGATCCCCGGCACTGACGGGCGTCCAATCGCCGGCGTCAAGGGCATCTCGCTGTTCATCGTGCCGAAGTTCGTGCTCGATGAGAACGGTGCACCGGGCGAACACAACGACGTCGTGCTCGCCGGCCTGAACCACAAGATGGGTAACCGCGGCACCACCAACTGCCTGCTCAACTTTGGCGAGGGCAAGTACACGCCGCGCGGCAAGGCCGGCGCAATTGGCTACCTGGTCGGCAATGTGCACCAGGGCCTGGCCAACATGTTCCATATGATGAACGAGGCGCGCATCGGCGTCGGCCTCGGCGCCGCCGTGCTCGGCGTCACCGGTTACCTGCACGCGCTCGATTACGCGCGCAACCGTCCGCAGGGGCGTCATTCAGCCGAGAAAGATCCGGTCAAGCCGCAGGTGGCGATCATCGGCCACACCGACGTGCGGCGCATGTTGCTGGCGCAGAAGGCGTACGCCGAAGGCGCGCTGGCGCTGGTGCTGTACTGCGCGCGGCTGGTTGACGAGCAACGCAGCGCCGAGTCGGACGAGGCGCGCCGTCACGCCGGCCAGCTGCTCGATTTCCTGACGCCGATCGCCAAGTCATGGCCATCGCAATGGTGCGTCGAGGCAAACAGCCTGGCGATCCAGGTGCATGGCGGCTACGGTTACACGCGCGAGTACAACGTCGAGCAGTTCTACCGCGACAACCGCCTGAACGCGATTCACGAAGGCACGCACGGCATCCACGGGCTCGACCTGCTGGGCCGCAAGGTGTCGATCCAGGATGGCGCGCTGTTCCGTGCAGTCAGCGCCGAGATCGGCAAGACGGTCAACGACACGCGCGAACATGGCGCCTCGGTCGAACTGCACGCGTATGCCGACCAGCTCGATGCAATCTGGCAGCGCGTCGCAACCGTTACTGCTGTGCTGTATGCCTGCGGCGACATGAACAAGACCTTGGCCAACGCCAGCGTTTACCTGGAGGCGGTCGGCCACGCCGTGATCGCCTGGATCTGGCTCGAACAGGCCTCGCTGGCCGAACGCGCGCTCGATACCGCGGCCGACAGCGACCGGGATTTCTACCGCGGCAAGCTGCAGGCGTGCCGCTATTTCTTCAAATGGGAACTGCCGAAGGTCGGGCCGCAGCTCGACCTTCTGGCCAGCATCGACACCACCACGCTCGACATGCAGGACGCGTGGTTCTAACCAGGAACAACAATGATCAAGCACATCGTCATGTGGAAACTGAAGGATTTCGCCGAGGGCGCCGACCGCGCCACCAACGCCGCGAAGATGAAGGAAAAGCTCGAAGCGTGCGCCGCGCTGGTGCCCGGCACGCTCAAGTTCGAGGTCGCCCTGGCCCAGCCCGGCCTCGAAGCGACCTACGACATCGTGCTGTATTCGGAGTTCGACAGCAAGGGCGCGCTCGACGCCTACGCCGACCATCCGACCCACCAGGCGCTGAAACCGTTCATCGGCGCCGTTCGCGAGTCGCGCCAGTGCATGGATTACCACATCTAACCATCGGGGTCAGTGCCGACATTCGGACACGGACTCAACCACCCCCCGGGGTGATTTATACCAATAGTTTGGAGACAATCGAACATGCGTACTTCCCAACAATTGTTTTCCCTCGCCGGCAAGACGGCATTGGTCACCGGCGGCTCGCGCGGGCTCGGCCTGCAGATGGCGGAGGCGCTCGGCGAGCAGGGAGCCCGCATCGTGCTGTCGGCACGCAGACAATCCGAGCTCGATGAAGCGGTGGCCCACCTGAAGGCGCGCGGCGTCGACGCATCGGCCATCGCGGCGGACCTGTCGAAAGACGACCAGGTGCAGCCGCTGGTGGACGAAGCGATGAAGCGCCTCGGCCAGATCGACATTCTGATCAACAACGCCGGCGCCAGCTGGGGCGCGCCGGCCGAAGACTATCCGGTCGAGGCGTGGGACAAGGTGATGAACCTGAATATCCGCAGCATTTTCCTGGTGTCGCAGGCGGTCGGCAAGGCGTCGATGATTCCGCGTAAGTACGGTCGCATCATCAACATTTCGTCGATCGCGGGCTTGGCCGGCAATCCGCCGGGCCCGATGAAGACGCTGGCCTACAACACGTCGAAAGGCGCGGTGATCAACTTTACCCGCACGCTGGCGGGCGAGTGGGGCGCCTACGGCATCACCGTCAACTCGATCGCGCCGGGCTTTTTCCCGTCGAAGATGACGCACGGCCTGCTCGCTGCGGTCGGCGCCGACAACATGGCGAAGGAAGCGCCGCTGAACCGCCTTGGCGACGGCGAGGACCTGAAGGGCGCGACCGTGCTGTTCGCTTCCGATGCGGGCAAACACATCACCGGCCAGACGCTGGCCGTCGACGGCGGCGTTTCCGCGGTCTGACAGGGGCATTGATGAAACATTTCAACGACAAGGTCGCCGTCATCACCGGCGGCGCGAGCGGTCTGGGCCGTGAATTCGCCAACCAGGCCGCCGAGCGCGGCATGAAACTGGTACTCGCCGACGTGCAGCAGGACGCACTCGACCAGGCGCGAACCGAACTCGAGGCGCGTGGCGCCGACGTGCTCGCCATGCAGTGCGACGTGCGCAAAGGCGAGCAGGTGCAGGCGCTGGCGGACGCAACGATGGAACGCTTCGGCGCCGTGCACCTCGTGTTCAACAACGCCGGCGTCGGTTCGGGCGGCTTGATCTGGGAAAATTCGGAAGCGGACTGGGAGTGGGTGCTGGGCGTCAACGTCTGGGGCGTGATTCATGGCGTGCGCATCTTCACGCGCCTGATGCTAAAGTGCGCGGCGCGCGATCCGGCCTTCGAGGGGCACATCGTCAATACGGCGTCGATGGCCGGCCTGCTCAATGCGCCGACGATGGGCGTCTACAACGTGTCCAAGCACGCGGTGGTGTCGCTGTCGGAGTCGCTGTACCACGACCTGCAGCTGGTCGAGGCGCCGATCGGCGCTTCGGTGCTGTGCCCGTACTTTGTGCCGACCGGCATCAGCCAGTCGCACCGCAACCGGCCGCGCGACGTCAGGATGACGGCCGGGCCGACCGCCAGCCAGGTGGCGGCGCAAGCGATGACGGAGAAGGCGGTGGAATCGGGCAAGGTGTCGGCGGCGGACGTGGCGCAGATCACGTTCGAGGCGATCGGCGCCGGCCAGTTCTACATCTACTCGCACCCGGGCGCGCTGGGCAACGTTGCCGAGCGAATGGACGAGATCGTGCACCAGCGCAATCCGAGCGACCCGTACAAGGCGGCGCCCCACATCCGCGACATGCTGCGTGCCAAGATGAAGCAGTGAGCTTCAGCCGCTGCCCGAAAACCGTCCTTCTGGCTACTGCAAAACGCGCTCGTGCAGCTCGGCTGGCGCGTTGGCGTACAGTTTTACCACCGTCGACGTGCGCGTGCCGTAGCCCGGCGTCTCGATGCACACGGCCGACAGCACGCGCTCGAGGTCGATCGCGATGCCGGTGTCGGGCAGCCGCACGTCCGGCGCGCACGTGGTGTCGGCCAGCATCTCGAAGTAGGCGTCTTCCGGTGCACCCTGGCACAGCAGGCTGGCGAACTGCGCCTTGGTGCGCGTGACCTTCGGCCACGGCGAATCGAGCAGCCCATTGGAAATGCCGTAGATGCCCGGCTCCAGCGCCATGCCGTTGCGCTCGTCGCCGTCGCCGCGGTTGGAGAACCAGTACAGGCCGTTGCGGTCGCCCAGCACCAGATTGAAGCCGTTATACGCGCCGGCGCCGTCGGCAATGCGCGCGATGTAGTCGGGCGCCGACAACCCGCCGGCGAGAAAATCGGCCACCAGCGCGCCGCGCGACGGTGCGTCGGGACGGCGTTCCTGCGGCCCGCGGATATTGGTCAGCGCGGCAAAGCGCGGCCCGCCGGCGCCTTCGTCCTCGGTGATGCCCATCCAGCTGCCGCCACCCTTGAGGTCACGGCCGGCATACACCTGCGGGTGCTCGGGCCAGTTGCCGGCGGCACTGGCGGGCCGGTCATAAAACTCGTCGCGGTTGGCGGCGGCGATCAGCGGCGCGCCGGGCACAACCTGCCACGCAAAAACAATCAAGCACATGGGTGTAAATCCGTAAAAATTTCGATGTGGCGTTTGCCGGCAATCAGCTCCGCCAGCGCGGCATCCTGCACCGCGGCGTCCAGCGCGGCATCGAAGCCGGCCGCTGTGCCCGGATAGATTTCCATCCACGTCTGCAAGCCGTCGGCCGCTTCCGGGCGCCGCTTGAGCTGGGCGTTGACGCCCCGTTCCCCTGCGAGCCGCGCCTGCATCGCGCGCACGCGCAGTTCAAGTGCCGCGGCGTGCTCTTGAGTCACCTGATAATAGATGTACAGGTCGTTCATGGTTCAGACCTCGATGGCGTCGAGCGGGTAGGGCATCGGCTTGAAGACCAACGGCGCGCCATCGGCCGAGCCGAGCCGGATGTTGCCCTCTTCCAGCGCCGCGAGCTTCATTTCCACCAGCGCATCGACGCCGCCGGCGCCATTTGGCGCGGCATTGACAACCATGCCGCACGGCTGGCCCGGGTCGCTGAGGGCGAATACCTCATCGCCGGCCAGCGCCTCGGCATTGTCGATCGTCACCAGCGCGGCGCGCCGCTTGAGCTTGCCAAGATACTGGCTGCGCGCGACGATTTCCTGGCCCGGATAGCAGCCTTTCTTGAAATTGACGCCGCCCAGCAACTCGAAGTTAATCATCTGCGGCACGAATTGCTCCTGGGTCTTGGCAGTAATCTGCGGCACACCGGCGTGGATGGCCGATAGCTCCCACGCCTGGCTGCCGCCCAGCGCGAGCGTGTCGCGTAGCGCCGGCAAGATCGTCGCGGCTATGCCAGACGGCAACAGCCACAGGTAGCGTGGCGCGCCTAAAGCGTCGGCCACGCGGATCAAGGTGCCCAGCGGGTTATCGACCTTGCTGTATGGACGGTCGGGCAGGGTGCCGATATGCTGCTGCAAGGCAGCTTGCGCCGCGGCGCCGCCCAGGCCCAGCATGACGACGCCGGCGCCGGCATCGGCCAGTTTGGCCTTGGCGCGCAGCACGAACATCGACAGGCGTTTTTGCAGCGCGGGTTGCAGTTCGCGCGGCAGTTGCAGGTAGATCGATTCAGCGTCGCGCCACATCAGGAAGGTGGCCTGCAGCCGGCCTTTCGGCGTGCAATAGCCGGCCAGGCGCGCTTCGTCGGCGCCTAGATGCTCGACATCGTTGGTCAGCTGGTTATGCAGGAAACTGGCGGCGTCCGCGCCGGTCACAGAGATGAGGCCCTGGTCGCCGATCACGGCCACGAAGCCGGCGGCAAGTTCGCCTATGCTCAATGCATGCGCAAAATGTGCCGGTTGCAAGGTATCATCCGGGCTGACGCGTGCGCCTTGGGACAGCAGATAGTCGTTCCAGTTATCCATAAATTCCCAATAGTTTCTGTTTAAAGCATTATCATTACGGGTTCATTATAGAGATGTCGAGAAATTCCCGCCGGACTCCGCGCAAAACCAAAAGAGTGAGAATGGGCTTCATAAAAAAAACGATCATCGTCGGCACTATCGTCTCCGTCGCTGCCGTGTCCGCTTTTGCATGGTGGGCGAAGCAGCCGATCTCGACACAGGAAGCGCCGATTCCATTTACCGTGCTCGCCGGCAGCGGCGTCAGCGCCGCCTCACAGCAAATCGCCGCCGCCGGCGTGCCGGTCAACCCGGTATTGTTCTCATTGCTGGCGCGGGTGACGCAGAAAAGTTCGCGCATCAAGGCCGGCAGCTACGAGCTCAAGAGCGGCACGACGCCGCGCCGCCTGATCGACCAGCTGGTGCGCGGCGAATTCGCGCAGGAGTCGCTGACCATCATCGAAGGCTGGACCTTCAAGCAGATGCGCCTGGCCATTGCCGGCAACAAAGGCCTCAAGCACGAGACGGCCGAGCTGTCGGACAAGGATCTGATGGCAAAGATTTCGCCTGAATACAAGGCGCCGGAGGGCTTGTTCTTCCCCGACACCTACCTGTTCGCCAAAGGGTCGAGCGACATGCATATTTACAAGCAGGCGCACACGACGATGATGTCGCACCTGAAGACGGCGTGGGAAAAGCGCGATCCGAGCTTGCCGTACGCCAGTCCGTACCAGGCGCTGGTGATGGCCTCGATCGTCGAAAAGGAAACCGGGCAGAAGTCCGAGCGCGCGATGATCGCCGGCGTGTTCGTCAATCGACTCAAGCTCGGCATGCTGCTGCAGACCGACCCGACCGTCATCTACGGCATGGGCGACAAGTACGAAGGCAAGATCCGCAAGAAGGACCTGGAAACCGATACGCCGTACAACACGTACACGCGGCCGGGCTTGCCGCCAACACCGATCGCCTTGCCTGGCGTGCAGTCGCTGCAGGCGGCGATGGGGCCGGCCAGGACCGATGCGCTGTATTTCGTCTCGCGCGGCGACGGCACCAGCAAATTTTCCGGCAACCTGACCGACCATAACCGGGCAGTGAACCAATACCAACGATAAGCGCAGCAGCCTTCATGACCCAGGATAGCACCGCATTACCAGGCAAGTTCATCAGCTTTGAGGGCATCGACGGCGCCGGCAAGTCGACCCACATCGCTTTCGTCGCCGATTTCCTGCGCGCGCGCGGCAAGTCGGTCGTGTCCTCGCGCGAGCCGGGCGGCACCGCTGTCGGCGAAAAGTTGCGCGACATGCTGCTGCACGAAAAAATGCACCTTGAAACCGAGACGCTGCTGATGTTCGCCAGCCGTCGCGAACACATGGCGCAAGTGATCGAACCGGCGCTGGCGCGCGGTGACTGGGTCATCTCGGACCGCTTCACCGACGCCAGCTTTGCCTACCAGGGCGGCGGCCGCGGGCTCGACCGTGCCAAGATGGAAGCGCTCGAGCAATGGGTGCACCCGCACCTGCAGCCGGTGCTGACCTTGCTGTTCGACGTCCCGCTCGAGGTTGCCCGCGCCCGGCTCGACGCCACCCGCACGCTCGACAAGTTCGAGCAGGAAAAGGTCGACTTCTTCGCCGCTTGCCGAGCAGAATACCTTCGCCGTGCCGCCCAGTTCCCGGAGCGCATCGTCGTGGTCGACTCCACCAGAAGCATTGACGAGACCCGCGCGACATTAACTGGCGTACTTGAGAAACTACTTTAAGTCTGCTCCTTCGTGCCCGCAGGCGGAACCTGTACCACGCTAGATAAGACTTAAAGTGAATAATCACATTAGAATGTCCGCGTAACATACTGAATATATGAGTAATTCAATCTATCCTTGGCAAGCCGCCGCCTGGCAGCAGTTGCAAGAAATGCGCGAACGCCTGCCGCACGCGATCCTGTTCCATGGCGAAGCGGGCACCGGCAAGGCGCGCTTCATCGAAGCGTTCGCCCAATCGCTGCTGTGCGAAAACGTCCAGCCCGATGGCGTCGCCTGTGGCGCCTGCGTCTCTTGCGGCTGGTTCACCCAGCATAACCATCCGGACTACCGCCGAGTTCGCCCGGAAGCGCTGGAAGATGAACCGCCGGAGGCCGAGGAGGGCACCGACGCCGACACCGGCAAGAAGTCCAAGTCGACCAAGGCGCCGTCCAAAGAGATCAAGATCGAGCAGATCCGCCAGCTGGCCGACTTCATGAACATCTCGACGCACCGCCAGGGCCTGCGCGTGGTGGCGCTGTATCCGGCTGAAGCGCTGAACACGCCGGCGTCGAACGCCTTGCTCAAGACCTTGGAAGAACCGCCGCCGGGCACCGTGTTCCTGCTGTCATCGAACAGCCTGGATCGGCTTCTGCCAACCATTTTGTCGCGCTGCCGCAAGTTTGCGCTGCCGATGCCCGACAACGCCGCCGCGCTCGGCTGGCTCAAGGAGCAAGGCCTGGCCGACGCCGACAGCTGGCTGCGCGAGCAGGGCGGGGCGCCCTTGGCGGCACTGGCGCAATCGGAAGCGGGCAACCGCGAAGACCTCGACACGCTGCTGCAGTTGCTGGCGCGTCCGAACATCGAGGGCGCCCTGAAAATCGCCGACAAGTTGAGCAAAGCGCCACTCAGCGCGCTTGTTTCTTGGCAGCAACGCTGGCTCTACGACCTGTTTTCGTTCAAACTATCGGGCAGCATCAGGTATTACCCGCGGTACAAGAAGGAACTTGCGGCGCTGGCCGGCTCGGTGCACACTGCTAAACTGTTGCAGGCAATCAAGAGTGCGAACGAGCGCCGCGCGACTGCCGACCATCCGCTATCGCCGAAATTATTTGTAGAAGCAATGCTGCTTGATTACACTGCATGCTGTACCCCTTGAGAGGAATTGAATGACCGGCAATCCCACCGACCCGAGCGCACCGACGATTCCTCGGCCATCGGTGTTGTCGCTTGCCATCAAGGAAAAGGCGGCACTGTACGCGGCGTACATGCCCTTCCTCAAGAATGGCGGCATGTTCGTGCCGACCGCCAAACCCTACAAGATCGGCGACGAGATCTACCTGATCCTGGCGCTAATGGACGACGCCAACAAATATCCGATTGCCGGCAAGGTGGCATGGATCACGCCGCCGGCGGCCAACAACAACAAGGCGCAGGGCATCGGCGTGCATTTCCCCGACGACGAAACCGGCCAGCGCGCCAAGCTGCGCATCGAAGAAATCCTCGGCGCCGCGCTGCGTTCGTCGCGCGCCACCCACACTCTTTAAACTACCAAGCTGCTTCATGCCGTCCTATACCCATCGCCTCGCCCATCCCGCAGACCTGCCCGTCATTGTCGACATTTACAACTCCACCATCGCCTCGCGCGAAGTGACGGCCGATACCGAGCCGGTCACCGTGGAATCGCGCGAAAAATGGTTTTCCGACCATAATCCCGACCGCCGGCCGTTGTGGGTCATTCACGCCGCCGACGCTACCGACGCCGAGCGGGCAGTCATTGGCTGGATGTCCTACTCCAATTTTTACGGCCGGCCTGCCTATTCCGGCACCGCCGAGCTGTCGATCTACATCGCCGAGGCCTGGCGCGGCAAGGGCATCGGCCGCTATTGCCTGGAGCAGGCGATCGCGTTCGCTCCCAACATCGACGTGCACACCTTGCTCGGTTTCATCTTCGGCCACAACGAAGCGAGCCTGGCGCTGTTCCGCAAGTACGGCTTCGACACCTGGGCCAACTTGCCGCGCGTTGCCAACCTGGACGGCATCGAGCGCGACCTGATCATCCTCGGCAAGCGCGTCGCCTAGCATCCGGCTACAATCGCCGGATGTTTATCGATTCCCACTGCCACATCAATTTCCCCGAGCTGGCCGCTCGCATGTCCGAGCTGCTGGCCAAGATGGAAGAAAACAAGGTTACTCACGCGCTGTGCGTGTCGGTGGACCTGCCCGACTTCCCGCAAGTGCTCGCGTTGGCCGAGCAATATCCACACATCTACGCCTCGGTTGGCGTGCATCCTGATTACGTCGATACGCCGGAACCGACTGTCGAGCAACTGGTCGAACTGTCGGACCACCCGAAAATCATCGCCATCGGCGAGACCGGGCTCGATTACTTTCGGCTCGAAGGCGACCTTGAATGGCAGCGCGAGCGTTTTCGCACTCATATAAGAGCTTCAAGAATCACGCGCAAGCCCTTGATTATTCACACAAGAGCGGCCAGCGCGGACACCATCCGCATCATGCAGGAAGAGGGCGCTGGCACCGACAAGGGCGGCGTCGCCGGTGTGATGCACTGTTTCACCGAATCGCTGGAGGTGGCCGAAGCGGCGCTGGCGATGGGGTTTTACATCTCATTTTCCGGCATTGTCACCTTCAAGAGCGCCAAGGACTTGCAGGCGGTGGCGCGCGCGGTGCCGCTGGAGCGCACGCTCATCGAGACCGATTCGCCTTACCTGGCGCCGATGCCGCACCGCGGCAAGATGAATGAACCGGGTTTTGTACGCCACGTGGCCGAATACATTGCGTCGCTTAAGGATGTGCCGCTGACGCAGGTTGCGGCGCACACGACAGATAATTTCTTCAACCTTTTCAATGTGGTACGGGGATAATCTCATGTCGAACCTGATCCGCAACTTGCACGCCGTCTGCGGTATTGCCATCGCCGCGGCGGTGGGTATGGGGCCGGCAATGGCCGCCGATCGCGACCAGCTTGCCGGTTTCTTCCGCTCGGTGCAGATCGATGACGCCGGCACTGTCGGGAAAATGCTCGCGGCCGGCACCGTCGGACCGAACGCTGTCGACCCGACCAGCGGCGAGACCGGCCTGATCCTGGCGCTGCGCGAAGGTTCGGCGCGCGTGACCAATGTGCTGCTGTCCCAGCCGGCGCTAGACCTCGAGCAGAAGGCGCCTAACGGCAACACCGCCTTGATGATGGCAGCGTTCAAGCACAACAAGCCGGCCGTGCTCGCCTTGCTGGCGAAAGGCGCCATCGTCAATCGACCGGGCTGGACGGCGCTGCATTTCTCAACAGCCAGCGGGGATGACGACATCACCAAGACACTGATCGATCACCACGCCTACATCGACGCCGAGGCGCCAGCCAAATTCACCCCGCTGATGATCGCCGCGCGCGAAGGCCACGAGTCCACGGTCCAGCTGTTACTTGACGAAGGCGCCGACGCCAGCCTGAAGAATACCGAATCGCTGACCGCCGCCCAGATCGCCGAGCGCGCCGACAAGCCCCGTATTGCCGCCGCTATCGCCGCCCACCTCGCCACCCGCCCTCGCTAAAGCGTTTTGCGATCGCAAAATCGCCTCACAGAAACCGCGCAGCTGAAGTCGGCGAACAAACTTCGGCACTGTCTTATTCGTCAATCCCCGAACTGATAGGTAAATCCTTCTGACCTCGCGGCATGGGTCACGTGCGTTTGTAACGATAATTGCCATGTCGTACTAGAAAACACACAGGCGCCGGTCCGGCACAGGGCAGGGCGGCTGGACCAAAAGGAACCCTATGTTGAACGAACGCGAAATCGAAAGCTGCTACCTGGGGCAGTTCATCCCCGTCCACTACCACCACAACATGCTGATGGACCAGAACCGCATGCACGGTTTCAAGTCGGCCATCAACTACGCCGTCAAGCCTGGGGCCAAGGTGCTCGAGCTCGGCGGCGGCACCGGGGTGCTGTCGTGGTTCGCCGCGGCCAAAGCCGACAAAGTCTACTGCGTCGAATTCAACCCGGACATGGTCAAGGAAGCGCGCAAGATGCTGGCCATGAACCCGAACGGCCACAAGGTCGAAGTTGTCCACGCCGATGCTTTCGAATACCTGCCGCCTGAGCCGATCGACGTCGTCATCTGCGAAATGATCCACGTCGGCATGCTGCGCGAAAAACAGGTCGAAGTGATGGAATCGTTCAAGCGGCGCTACTTGGCGCGCTTTGGCGGCCCGTTGCCGATCTTCCTGCCGGAAGCGGTCATCATGGCGGTCCAGCCATTGCAACAGGAATACGACTTTGAAGGCTTCTACGCGCCGATCGTCCAGTTCCAGGAAACCACCGTCATTTACCCGGGCACGATCGAACTTGCCCAGCCAGCCGTCTACAGCGTGCTCGATTTCAGCCAGCCGACCGACACCCAGATCGCCTGGGAAGGCCAGTTCCTGATCGAAAAAGCCGGCACACTGAACGCGATGCGCTTCGTCACAAAGAACATCCTGGCCGTGGTGGAAGAAGAGTCGAGCACCATCGACTGGCTGAACCACTACATGACGCTGCCGCTCGCGCAGCCGATCGCCGTGCGCCCGGGCGACGTGCTGCAGGTCAGCTTCCAGTATCGCGCCGGCGGGTCGATTCCATCGCTGCAGGCGGCGATCCGCGCCGACCTGGTGGTCGACACGGTTGCCCAGCCAGCACTGCGCACCGCAGAGTTTGCCTAAATCGTCATCAGAGTTCGGTTCGGCCGCCGCGGCCGGACCGCTTTTCATCTGCGCAATTGGCCGCCAGGACGTAAAATGTGGCCCTTGATTCCCACATTTGAGCATCTCCCATGGAAAACCTCGACCAGCGCTACATCGTCCAGCAAAACAAACTCAGCGATGGCGAAAGCAAACCGCCCGTGTTCGCCAAAGTCATGCGTGGCAAGGAAGGCAAGTTCGAGGGCGTTTCCTTCATCAAGAACAAGGAAAAAGCGTCGATCATGACGGTCGGCCAGGCGCAGGAAGTGATCGACTGGGCGTCGAATCGCAAAGCCAACGCGACCGAATACGCCACCAAGATCATCTGCGTCGGCCAGTAACGCACCGGGCTTGTCCCGCTTATCGCCGATTTTTACCTTCCAGCGGCACCTGCGCGCGTTCCGTCGCATGTCATTTGCACCACACAGCGCGCGGCACTACAGTCATACTCACATAAACGTTATCCTGAATGGAGCGCTAGATGCTGAGTTTCCTGGTGTGGTTGCTGATGTTGTTCCTGTGCTGGCCGCTGGCTTTGCTTGCGCTGGTCCTCTACCCATTGTTCTGGCTGCTGTTGTTGCCTTTCCGCCTGATCGGCATTGGCGTCGAAGCAGTCTTCGACTTGCTGCGCGCGATCGTCATGCTGCCTGCCCGCATTCTCGGTGGCGGGCCGGGCCGCTAGGACCCAGTGTGCAGCACTTAACAGACAGCACAACGCTGCTGGCTTAAAGTGAGTCTCGGACTTCGCTTTCGCCCCGAAAGCATTGGTCCGTCTTCACTGATAGGAATACACACCATGCGCCTGGACATTTACCGCAGATCCGAGCCCGAGCACGACGGCAAGTTTTCATACTTGGCCGTCCCCGAGGCCCGGAATATCCCCGAAGAAGTGACCAACACCGACTGGCTGGTAGAGGCCAGGGCGTTTGAAATGGACGACAGCGCAAACAGCCTGGACGACTACGCGATCAACAAAGTGTCCGAGCAGATCGCCGAAAAAGGTTACGCGCTAACCGCATTGCATTAATCTCCTGGCCCGCCAGTTGCGTGTCCAGTCGAATTGCCTCCCGGTGCCGTCCGGGCTGGCTGGACACGCGGCGTTTACCTATCGCCGCCACCTGCAAGCGATTGCAAGCTCCGCTTCAGTTGTATAATCAGTAATGAAAATTTGGCTGAATATAGTCGGTTGCATTGCCGTCGCGCTCGCCATCCTTGGCGTTTTCCTTCCTTTATTGCCGACCACGCCTTTCCTGCTGTTAGCGTCGGCGTGCTTTGCGCGCGGGTCGGATGCGCATGCATCGCTGGCTGCTGTCCAATCGCCTGTTCGGGCAATATTTACGCAATATGGAAGAGGGCGTCGACATGCCATTGCGGGCCAAGATCAGTGCCTTGGCCCTGCTGTGGGCGTCCCTGGCGTTCCAGGCGTCTAATCTCAATAGCGTTCCGCTGGCCGTGCTGCTTTCGGCGATCGGTATCGGTGTAACGATTTATCTAGTCAAAATCCTGCCTGCCAGGCTCGGCAGGATCCGCAAGCTTCGCGCTGCCGATCGCGCGCTCTGACCATTCTGCGACGCTTGGCGCGGCGAGCTCCTTGCCCAGATTCGCGCCCTGATCCGCGCCGAGATCAGGCAGGCTGATCCAGCTTGGCGGTGACGTTGAGTTCAGCGAAGAAACCAACGCACGCTTACTGAGTGCATCAGATGACTTCGCATAATTTATATTATGTCAAATGTCGTTTGCTACAGTGTTATGGGCCCCTTCGGCCCGTTCGTCGGCTGAAGCAAAAGTGCCCGATTTGCTGAAGCAAAAGTGCCAATTACCGGTGGCTGTGAAGCAAAGTGCCAATGCTGTCGGGTTTCATTTAGCCCTCTCCGCTATTAAAATACTGCGCCATCCAGTGAAAAAGCGAACTGTGCGTCGATCAACCAGCCTTCTCGAAACCCTTCGTTGAAGGAATTGTGCCTGACTGGTATTGCTCCCAGGAGGTGATGGTTTGCTTTAATGGCTTCCGTTGCGACGCTGTGTCCAGCGCGCTAACTTCTGCGGCGCACGACGTGTGCCGGTTAACCAATGATTAAACAACACATAGCGATTTTTAGTAACAGATTTCTTTCAATAAAGAAATTTTACGGCTACAATTTGTGTGCAAGTCGCGTCCTCCCTACCGCCATAGTTCTCTTGCTTCCTGCCGGCCAAGCCTCAGCCTCAGCAATATCCAATTAAACCGTTTGCCCTCGCGCCTTCCGCCGCCCCCTGCCGGACGCGTCTGGGCCCCGCGCATTTCGTGTCTTACCTGTGCAAAAAGAACGAACAAGGATCCCCCATGTCTTTCGCTATCAGCAGCAGTACTGGCGCCGTCCGCACCGCCATGGCAGCGACGCCCAGCCAGCTTGAATTTCTCTCGTTTACACTGAGGTCGGAAGAATACGGCGTCGATATACAAAAGGTCCAGGAGTTGCGCGGCTACGACGCGGTGACCCGGATTGCCAATTCGCCGGCCTTCCTCATGGGGGTGGTGAATTTGCGCGGCATCATCGTACCGATTGTCGACATGCGCATCAAGCTCAATCTGGGAACGCCGACTTACGACCAGTTCACCGTCGTCATCATTCTGAACGTGGGGGCGCGCCTAATGGGAATGGTGGTCGATAGCGTTTCCGACGTGATCACGCTTATCCCGGAACAGGTCAAGCCGGCGCCGCAGTTGGGCGCGGCGCTCGATACCGATTACCTGGTCGGCATGGGCACGCTGAACGACCGGATCGTGCTGTTGGTGGACATCGAGCAACTGATGTCCACCAGTGAAATGGGATTGGTCGAACAAATCGCAGCCTGACGCGCCGGACGGATGCGTATTCTGATCGATATAGACCAATTGATGTCGGGCGCCGACTTCGAACTTATTGAAAAGCTCGCCGCTTAAGGCGGGTTGCCGGCTAAGCAAAAAAACTACTTAAGGTGAATACAGATGAATTCAGCAAACTTGAAAATCGGGGGCGGATTGGCGCTGGTTTCCCGTGGTCGATGGCGTCTCCGATTTCACCATGGTCAATCCTGACCAGATCAAGCCGCCGCCATCGCTCGATTGCGACATTAGCTACGTGACAGGGATTGCCTCGATCGAGGGGCGCCTGATGATGTTGATCGACATGAACCTGCTGTTATTCAGTTCGACCCTGCTGACGCTCGACGCGCTCGGGACCTGACTTTTTTTCTTTCAAAGGACTTCTATTATGTTTTTTTCGAAACTGACGATCGGCCAGCGCCTGTGCGTGGTGCTGGGCGCGATTTTGTTGCTTCTGGTTACGGTTGCTGTCACGGGTATTACCGGCCTGGCAGCAATGAACACGGAAATCCGGACAATTTCCGATGACCGCGTGCCCAAGATCATTGCCGCCACGGACTGGCTGTACCGTGTCATGGAAACAGCGCGTCACACAAGGAACATGCTGATCCTCGATGACGCGGCCAAGATCGCCAAGGAAGTCGATGGCGTTATGGAGGACAAGGCAGCGCGCAAGAAATTCATGGAGGAGCTTCAGGCAACGGTGCAGTCGCCAGGCGGCAAGGCGGCCCTGCAGGCGGTAGTTGATTCGCGCGCCAAGTACACGCCTGCCGAAGATGCGTACCTGAAGATGATCCGTGACGGCGACAGGGTGAGCGCAAAGGCGTATCTGCTCGGTACCATGCGGCCGCTGCAGCTGGACTACATCCAGAGCCTGCTCGCCTTCGTCAACTCGCAAAAGAAATTGATTGCCGACGCGTCGTTGAAGGCCGCCGACCACTACGCCAACAACCGCACCAACCTCATTGCAATGACCGTGGTGGCCCTGTTGCTGGGCGTGGCCGCAGCCTTACTGCTCATCAATAGTCTGCTGCGCCAGCTGGGCGGCGAGCCGGCTGCCACCGCCGCCATTGCAGAGCGCATCGCCAACGGCGAACTCGATTTCGAGATCACCACGCGGCCTGGCGACCAAAAAAGCCTGTTGTACTCGGTCAAGCACATGCAGCAGAGCCTGGCCGGCATCGTGTCGACCGTACGCCAGGGCACGGACGCCATCAGCAACGGCAGCAGTCAGATCGCGGCCGGCAACATGGACTTGTCGTCACGCACCGAGCAGCAAGCCAGCTCGCTGGAGGAAACCGCGTCGTCGATGGAAGAGATGGCCTCGACCGTCAAGCAAAATGCGGAAAACGCACGCCAGGCCAATACCTTGGCGGTGGCAGCGTCGGCAGTGGCTGGCAAGGGCGGCGAAGTGGTGGCGCGCGTAGTCAATACCATGGACGACATCAATGCGTCCTCGCGCAAGATCGTCGATATCATCAGCGTCATCGATGGCATCGCGTTCCAGACCAACATCCTCGCCCTGAACGCCGCCGTGGAAGCGGCGCGAGCCGGCGAACAGGGCCGCGGCTTTGCTGTCGTCGCCTCGGAAGTGCGCAACCTGGCGCAGCGTTCGGCTGCAGCCGCCAAGGAAATCAAGACCCTGATCAGCGACTCGGTCGAGAAGGTCGACTTCGGCACCCGCCTAGTGGGCGAAGCGGGCCAGACGATGGACGAGATTGTCGACAGCATCCGCCGGGTGACCGACATCATGAATGAAATCAGCTCGGCCAGCCGCGAGCAGGAAGCCGGCATTAGCCAGATTGGCGACGCCATCAACCAAATGGACACGGTCACTCAACAAAACGCTGCACTGGTGGAAGAAGCGGCGGCAGCGGCCCAGGCCTTGCTGGAGCAGGCCAGCTCGCTGTCCGACGCGGTCAGCGTGTTCAAGGTCGGCGCGGCAACGGGCAAGCCGGCTCCCCTAGCCGCGGCCAAGCCATCGCGTGCGCCCGCCACCAGCACGGCGCGTGCGACCAGAACAAGCCCGCTACCGGCGCGCCTGCGCATGGCCAGCGCACGTGGCGAGGCGGGTGACTGGGAAAGCTTTTAAGTCAACAGTATAGGCAAACCAAACGGCACCGGCGACCGGATATCCGTGCCGTTTCGGCGACGCCCTGGCAGAGCATGCCGCGGCGTTTTGCAAGAAGACTTAGCGCCGGCGTGCGTCGTCGCTGGAACCCCTGGCTACACCGTTTTACAGGCACCACGGAGATTGGTTTCAGTTACATGTATGAACTGAAATCGCGAGTTCCGGGCAGACAGTTTAGCTGCCCTGCATAGCGTCATGGAGAGCGCGCAGCTAGATCATGACACGGTCGCTGGCGCAGGCGGTCAGCGTCTTCAGGCTCGATGGCGACGGCAGCGCCGCGCTGAAGGTGGCCGGCGTGACAGTGCTGTCCGGAAAAATCCGGCCGTCCGCGCCCGGCCGAGCTGGCAGAGCGCCGTGCCGGCTAAGCGGTTGGCGGTCGCCAACGCGGCCGCCGACTGGGAAGAATTTTAGGCCCAGCGCGCATGGCGGATGGCAGGCGATGCGCCTGGTAATATTGCCCTTCAGGCGCGCGCCCAGTTCCGCTTCGAATTGCGGCGGCGCCGCCTCGCCGCGAACTGGCGCACGGTCAGCACGCCGTCGTGCCAGCAGCTCGCGGCAAATCCCGCATGAGCTACTTGAGCCATGCGCTGATGGAGAACCGCAACGGCCTGGTGAACGATGCAGAAACGACGCTGGCGACCTGCACGGCGGAGCGTGACGCGGCGCTGACGTAGGACTGCTTGCACAGATCGGACAGGCCGCTTTGGGGACAGCGGCCCTTCGCGCAGGCCAAAAAGGGGGCTTGCCGTTATGGGTGGGCCGTCATTTGCAGTTAGCGTGAGCCGGCGGCCACGGAATGCGAGCCGTCGCCGTCGATTGCAAGCTCATTTGCAGATAGCGTGAGCACGCACCTGCCTTCGTTTGCAGTTAATTCGAGCCGAAATCGGCGTCGAATGCGAGCACGGTCAGTTTGAAATGCGAGCCGCTACAGCTAGCAGGCAGACGTCGCGCACCTTGAACGAGTCGCCAGCGCCCGAGCCGTGTGGCACCCATGCCCAGCGGCACGCCCAACGCGCCGCTGGCGGAAATGGCCGCAAGAAGGAAACCGAGCGCATTGAAGCGGCGTCCGAATCGGTCGCCCAACAAGCCCCAGATGAGCGCGCCAAGCATCGATCCAACGTGCATTGCGGTCATGGTCTTGCCCACCATGTCGGGCGAAAATCCGTGGTCTTCCTTTAGAAAGGTCGTGATCCAGCCGTTGAAGGCCTGGAACGCGAAAAAATTCAGGCCGCACAGCAGTACCAGGCGCAATGTCAGTTTCCAGTAGCCGTGGGCGAACAGTTCGACGATCGCGAAACGCGGCGCTTTGAGGGTCTGCGCGCCCTCTCCGCCCCAAGGCCGCAAGGCGTGGTCAGCCGGCACGAGCAGGAATACGGCGAGCGAGGCGGCGATCGCGCCGCAGCCGCCGAATACCATCACCGACTGCCATTGGTCGGCGTAATGGCGCCCGAACCAGGACAGGATGGCGTCGCCGCCGTTATAGACCAGCTGGACGATGCCGCCGATCAGGCCGCGCGAGGTGGCCGCGAACAGGCCGATATACAGACTCACTGCGCATCCGAACACGCCGCCCATGAAAAAGCCGATGACGAAGCGCTGTGCCAGCGCGCTCGGATAGCTGTGGACACCAAGTGAAAAAATCGACGCGATGCCGAAGCCGGCCGCTATCAGCGCAAAAGTATTGCGGCGACTGTAGCGGTCGGCGAAGTGGGGAACGATAATAGCGCCCACCAACGCCCCCAATGCCTGCAGACTGTAGAACGAGGCAACCTGTTCCTTGCTCAGACCGAGCGACTGCGCCATATAAGGGCGCAGAAAGTTTTCGGTATTCCAGCAAAATGCATAAAATACCTACACCGACATGATGGCCGCGAAGATGAGGCAGCGGCTCGACGCGCCAAGGTCTTCGGCGCGCACCGCCGCCGCGCTGCTCATCGGATCATGCCCATCACGTCGCAGCCCATCTGCAACAGTAAATCGAGCTGGTCGATGAACACCCAGTTCTCGCGCAGCAAGTCATCCTCGCGGCGCCAGAAATCCATTACCCGCATGCCGATCCGCCGCTCTGTGGCTGCGGCTCCCAACCACGGGCCACGGTGGGTGGCCCGCACCGACGGCCAGCCGGTCGAACCCACATAGGCGCCCTCGCCGATGCGTGCCTTGTGATCGCCGCCGATCCGGTCGGGAAATGCCGTGAGAAAGGTGCGCTGGTGAACATCCTGGAAGCCTTTCAAGCCGCGGCTGGTGCCGATGCCGGACGGACCGTACCACAGCATGCGCGGGTGCCAGAAGCGTTCCTGCGCCATGCTATCCAGACTCTTGCCGTCGTACTCCATCAGCCCCTTGATCATGGCCTCGACCAGCTTCAGGCTGCGCAGCCCCTCGCTTGGCCTGTGGCTGCCCAACATCACGCCGTCCATGCTGCCCGGCCCTGGGACACGGTCGTCCGGACCAGGACTGCGTGGCAGCGCTGCCGGCCAGCGACCAGCTTGGCGGAGCACGTCAAGGATGTCGAGGATCAGGTAAACTTCGCGAATCTTGCCGTCGTCGATCCTGCTGAATTCCCCGTAGCGGACATTGAGCACCTGACCAGTAGCCGGGATGCCGAGCCAGTCAGCGCTGAATGTGCCGGTGTAATACCCAGTCGCCCCGACCCACTGTCCGTTCTTGAACTCGCCGGAAAGAAGGATATCGTCGCGCCGCTCAAGGTCCGGCAGCGCGGCCAGGAACGGCCGCCAGAAGTTGGCGAGAACGGCGGCCGCACCCTGGTGCGAGTTGATGGGGTGCGGGCAATGCCAGGCCACGTCGGCATGGTACATGTCGCCCAAGGCCTCGGGCCAGCCCTCGGGCGCCAACTTCGCCAGCCCTGCGAGCGCGCTGGCGTACTGTACTTTTCCGTCGGGGCTGCGCCGCGAGTTGCCAGCGCTGCCGGCACCGGCGTGGCTGGCGGCGCTGGAACGTTCGCACGCGGGAGCGCACTGATGCACCCGGGCTGCCGCATCGACCAGGTCTATCTGTGCCGCGATCCGGTCGACTTCAGGAAGTCGATCGACGGACTCTCCGCGCTGGTCGAGTAGGAACTAAAGCTCGATCCGTTCGGAAGCGGGTTGTACGTGTTTGTCAACCGGCACCGCAACAAGATCAAGGTCTTGTACTGGCATCGCAACGGTTTCTGCCTTTGGCTCAAGCGTCTGGAGGCCGAGAAATGCGCGTGGCCGCGTGAGGCCGAGGACGCCACCCCAACGGTGACGATGCAGCAGTTTGAATGGCTGTTGGAAGGCTTCGATTTATGGCGAAATTCCCCGCATAAATCCTTGCATTTCGGTTCCGTTCGTAGGGAGATTTGGTAAAATAGTGCATGCCAAAAGCTGTCGAAAAATCCTCCATTTTACCCCCGCGCTACCAGCTCCCGGAGCTGGTCTTGCCGCCCGTTTTGCCCACCGACGCAGCCTCCTTGACGGCCCTGCTGCACGCGGTCATTGCCTCGCACAACGACGTCAAGGCGCAGGCGCTGAACCACATGCAGCACATGCTTGAACAGTTCATCCTGGCGCGCCACCGCATGTTCGGCGCCAGCTCGGAGCAGTCGGCGAACCAGGGGCGGTTGTTCGACGAGGCCGAGACGCTCGCCGCCGACAGCACCGAGGCGCAAGATGTGGCGCCGTTGCCACCCGAGTCGGAGCCGGGCAAGGGCAAACCGGCATCCAAGCCGGCGCGCGGCAAGCGCGCGCCATTACCATCGGAGTTGCAGCGCGTCGACGTGGTCCACGTCGTCCCGGCTGCTGAACGCACCTGCCCATGCGGCACCCCGATGGTCGAGATCGGGCAGGACGTCAGCGAACAGCTCGACATCGTGCCGATGCAGGTACGCGTGCTGCGCCACACCGCAAGCGCTACGGCTGCCCCGGCAGCGAGCACTCGCCTGTGACGGCGCCGCTGCACCGCAGCCTCTGCCCAAGAGCAACGCCAGCGCCGACTTCCTGGCCATGCTGCTGATCGTCAAGTTCATTGACGGCCTGCCGCTGTACCGCTTCGAATACGTGCTCGACCGCCACGGCGTGACCGTGCCGCGCCAGACTTTGGCGCGCTGGGTCATCGGCGCCGGCCAGTTGCTGCAACCGCTGCACAACCTCATGCGCGACGCGCTGCTCGAGTCGCCCTTCATCCACGTCGACGAGACGGTGGTTCAGGTGCTTGAGGCGCCGGGGAAGCAGCCAACGTCGAACAGCTACATGTGGGTGCAGACGGGCGGACCGCCGGGCCAGCCGGTGGTGCTGTTCGACTACGATCCGGGCCGCGGCGCCCAGGTGCCGGTGCGCCTGCTGCACGACTATCGCGGCTTTATGATGACCGACGGCTACGACGGCTACAACCAGCTCGCGCGTACCGACGGCATCGAGCACATGGCGTGCTGGGCGCACGTGCGCCGACGATTCGTCGAGGCCGTCAAAGTCCAGCCCAAGGGCCGGCGCGGCCTGGCAGACGAGGCCGTCGAAATGATCGGCAAGCTGTATGGCGTCGAGCGCGACTGCAAGGACGTCAGCGACACACAGCGCTTGCTGGCGCGCCAGGAACACAGCGTGCCGGCGCTGGCCGCGCTGAAGACGTGGCTGGACAAGTCCTTGCCCGGTGTAACGCCGAAGAGCGCGCTCGGCAAGGCGCTGTCGTACATGCGCGACTACTGGAGCCGCCTGACACGCTACACGGAGCGCGGCGACCTGCCGATCGACAATAACCGCTGCGAGAATGCGATCCGTCCGTTCGTGATTGGCCGAAAGGCATGGTTGTTTAGCGACACGGTGGCTGGCGCCAACGCGAGCGCGGTTATTTACTCGCTCGTGGAGACGGCCAAAGCGAATGGCCTGGAGCCTTACACGTGGCTGCGCCGAGTGCTGCGCGACTTGCCAGCGGCGAAAACCGTCGATGACGCGGCGGCGCTGCTGCCGTGGAATATGAAAGATTTGCATACCCCGGATTTGACCAGCGGCATGACTTCCCGAACAGTCTGGGGTTGATGAATCGCTTACGATGGAAATCGTAACGCCAAACGCTGCTTGTCTTTACAAATCTGCTCTCAAGCCTGTGAAAAATTTTGGTTATGCGCCGGCCTTTAGAATCGGGCAGCTCCGGTAGCGGTTCAGACAAGCCAACTCCGGCCGCCACATTACAAAGTTGTAATCAAGCGGACGGCTTGTTGTCAGCAACGCATGGGTAGACTACAGAAAAACGTGACTCGGGCGGCTATTTGCCGACAAAGGAAACTACATGTATTTGAAATTATTTTGTCCACTCATTGCTCTTGCCATTGCTCAACCGATGGCACTGGCGCAAATGCCGGGGCACGCCGGTCCCGCTGCGGCGCCTTCCCCTTCCTCCCCGGCGTATCAGTCAGCATTTGCGGACTACCAACCGTACAAGGAGCCCGTGGTAGGGTCTTGGCGCCAGGCCAACGACCAAGTGCGCGACGCGGGGGGGATGCACGGCCATGACATGGCAACCATGAAGTCGCAGTCGGACGATCCGCACGCCGGGCATGACATGTCGAAGATGGCGCCAGCAATGCCGAGCGCGGCCGTCCCTGCACAGCCAGGCGCACCCGCCACTGCAGAAAAGGCAAGCGTAGACCATGCCGCGCATCGCGTGGAACAAGCCCAGAGCGAAGATCCGCATGCCGGTCACGACATGTCGAAGATGACGCCAGCGAAACCGCGCACCGCCGCCGCAGGCGTGCCCTCGAGTAAGAATAAGACCAATCCAGCCCATCCCGCACCGCCAGCGCAGAGCGCAGATCCTCATGCCGGGCACGACATGTCGAAGATGCCCGTGCCGGCCCCGAAGAAGGCGCCCTCCGGTACCGACAAGGCGGCTGATCACGCGGCGCATGGCGCGCCGCCGCAAAGCCAACCGAATAGCACAAAGGAGCCGGAATGAAGCGTACGGCACTGCTCTTGAGAACCACAGCGCTTGGTGCGGCGACGCTCCTGCTGGCCGGATGCGCGTCCTTTTCACGCGACGGCGGATTTGACAGTGTTCAGACGCTGACCAAGGAACGCATCGGCAAGAACACGCGATGGGTCAAGTCCGATGCGGACAAGGCCGACGTCGCAGCGACCATTGCCCCGATGCTCGCCAAGCCGTTGACCCTTGACGACGCCGTCACGGTCGCTCTGATGAACAACCAGGGGCTGCAGGCATCGTACGCGGAGCTGGGAATCAGCGAAGCAAATCTGGTGCAGGCGGGGCGGATCCGCAACCCGGTGTTCTCTTTCGGGCGCCTGACGCGCGGCAGCGAGATCGAGATCGAGCGCAGCCTCATGCTTCCGGTGATGAGTTTGTTGACGATGCCGGTCGCAACGCGCATCGAACGCAGGTCGTTCGAGCGGGCCCAGCTCCGCGCGGCCGGGGAAGCGTTGCGCGTGGCCGATGAAACGCGCAGGACGTACTTTTCGGCTGTCGCCGCCCAGGAAACCGCCGTCTACATGGAACAGGTTAAGCTGGCGGCGGAGGCCGCGGCCGAGCTGGCCGGCCGCCTGGCCGCCGCCGGCAATTTCAGTAAGCTCGACCATGCACGCGAGCAAGCCTTTTATGCCGACGTCGTGGTGCAGCTGGCGCGCGCGCGCCTTACCAGCGCCGAACAGCGCGAACGCCTGACCCGTTTGATGGGCCTGACCGGCGCGGCCGCTTTCCAGCTGCCCAACCGCCTGCCTGATCTGCCCGCCGCTCCGCGCGAGGCGCAGGCTCTGGAGGCCGGGGCCATGCAGAACCGCCTCGACGTCATCATAGCGCGGCGCGAACTGTCGGGCCTGGCCAGTTCGCTGGGCCTGACGAAAGCGACCCGCTTCGTCAACCTGCTTGACGTAACCTACCTGCGCAATTCATTCAACGAGAGCCCCACGCGCGAGAACGGGTACGAAATTGAACTGCAGATTCCCCTTTTCGACTGGGGCAGCGCCCGCGTGGCGCGCGCCGAAGCCATGTACATGCAGGCCGTCCAGCGCGCGGGCGAAACGGCCGTCAACGCCCGTTCGGAAGTGCGCGAAGCCTATTCGGCCTACCGTACCACGTACGACATTGCCCGCCATTACCGCGACGAGATCGTGCCGCTGAAAAAACGCATCTCCGACGAGCAGCTGCTGCGCTACAACGGCATGCTGATCAGCGTCTTCGAGTTGCTGGCCGATTCCAGAAGCCAGGTGTTGAGCGTGAACGCGGCCATCGACGCCCAGCGCGACTTCTGGATGGCGGAGTCGGCGCTGCAGATGGCGCAGACCGGGCGCTCCGCCGCCCCAGTCGCCCGCGGCAAGGCCGCCGCTGCCACTGCAGAGCCGGCCGGACATTAACGAGATATTTGAGGGAATAGACAATGGTTTCACGCAGAGATTTTTTTGGTGGCGCCGGCGCAGTGGCGCTGAGCGCCGGGCTGGTCAGCCGCGTTGGCGCAGCTTCGCTCCCCGAGGCGCCGCAGATGGACAAGGCCGCGACCCAACCGCCGCTGAGTCCGCCTAACGGACGCCCATACAACCCCGTCGTCACGCTCAACGGCTGGACGCTGCCCTGGCGTATGAACAACGGCGTCAAGGAATTCCACCTTGTGGCCGAGCCTGTGGTGCGCGAACTCGCCCCGGGCATGAAGGCCCATTTGTGGGGTTACAACGGACAGTCGCCTGGTCCGACCATCGAGGTGGTCGAAGGCGACCGCGTGCGCCTGTTCGTGACCAACAAGCTGCCCGAGCACACCAGCATCCACTGGCATGGCCAGCGCCTGCCCGCAGGGATGGACGGCGTCACCGGGCTGACCCAGCCGGGCATCAAGCCGGGCAAGACGTTCGTGTACGAATTCATTGCCAAGCGGCCCGGGACGTTCATGTACCACCCGCATGCCGATGAAATGACGCAGATGGCGATGGGGATGATGGGGTTTTGGGTGACTCACCCGAAAGACGTCAATGCGCACCGCGTCGACCGCGACTTCTGCTTCCTGCTCAACGCCTATGACATCGAGCCCGGCAGCGCCACCCCGAAGACCGCGACCATGACCGATTTTAATCTGTGGACTTTCAACAGCCGGGTGTTCCCGGGCATCGATTCGATGGTCTGCGGCCTGAACGACAGGGTTCGCATTCGCGTGGGCAACCTTACAATGACCAATCACCCCATCCACCTGCACGGGCACGAATTTGTCGTGGCCGGCACCGACGGCGGCTGGACCAACCCGGCGTCGCGCTGGCCGGAAGTAACAACGGACATCGCGGTTGGCCAGATGCGAGCGATCGAATTCGACGCGACCGAGCCGGGCGACTGGGCGTTCCACTGCCACAAGTCGCACCACACAATGAACGCGATGGGGCATGACGTTCCCACGCTGATCGGCGTCGATCACCGCGGCATCGCCGAGAAAATCAACAAGCTCGTTCCCGACTACATGGTCATGGGGGACAAGGGCGGCTCGATGGGCGACATGGAAATGCCACTGCCGGAAAACACCTTGCCGATGATGACCGGCACCGGTCCGTTCGGCGGCATTGAAATGGGCGGCATGTTCACGACCGTGAAAGTGCGCAAGGGACAGGCGCGCGGGGACTACAAGGATCCGGGCTGGTACAAGCACCCGGCCGGCACCGTGGCGTATGAATGGCAAGGCGGCGAAGCGGGTCTGCCGGCGGCGCAGCAGTCGCCGGGCACCGCAGCGGCCGCGCCTGAGCCAGGCGAGAAAGTCTTGAAGGTCCGCAAGGGAAGCGGTCACGGGTCCCACTAGCACCACAATTCATTGGAGCCGCAGGCGCTATTACAGGAGAGAACAACATGATGAAACATATTTTGATCGCGGCGGCAACATTAGCTTTGATAAACGGCGCCGCCGCGCATGAGGGCGAGCACCCCGCAGCCGCGCCGCAGGCGTCGCCCGTCCAGTATCAGCACGACAAGAGCGCCGCCCATCCGCATGGCGCGGCCAAGGCAGGCCCATCGCATGGAGCGCCAATCGGGATTCCCGGCCAGGGCGCGGATGCGAAGCGCACCGTAACAGTCGATATGACGGACGCCATGCGTTTCAACCCGTCGTCCATCAAAGTAAAACGCGGTGAAACCGTGCGCTTCGTTGTGACCAATTCAGGCAAGCTCAAGCACGAAATGGTGCTGGGCTCGATGAGCGATCTGAAAAAGCATGCCGACCTGATGCGCAAGAACCCGGAGATGGAACACGCGGAGGAGAACATGGCGTCGGTCGAACCGGGCAAGTCCGGTGAACTGATCTGGAAGTTCACCGCTGCCGGCAAAGTCGACTTTGTATGCCTGCAGCCGGGACATTTCGACGCCGGCATGAAGGGCAAGGTCGCCGTGAAGTGACCGATGCACCTGCGCTGAGACCCAATATCTGCGAGCCACACATCGTTACCCAAAGGAATCACCATGAAAACCATATCGAAAATAATGCTTGGCCTGATCGTCGCCGCAGGCATTCCCGCCCTGGCCAAAGCTTCAGGCCACGACCATGGCGCCCCTTCCGCTGCGACGAAAGCGGCTGCAACGCAGGCCGCTCAGCCGCAATCGGACGGCGAAATCAAGAAAGTCGACAAAGAAGTTGGCAAAATCACGATCAAGCACGGCCGCCTCGCCAACCTGGACATGGCGCCCATGACCATGGTCTTCAAGGTCAAGGATCCGACAATGCTGGAGCAGGTCAAAGTCGGCGACAAGGTCAAATTTACCGCCGAAAAGTTGAGCGGAGCCCTGACTGTCACCGCACTGCAGTCAGCGACCATCGCGGGTCAATCCAAGGTCGCCGAAACAATGCCAGCGGTTGACACGAAGGCCGTCGCACAGCTGCAATCGGATGGCGAGATCAAAAAAGTCGACAAGGAAGCCGGCAAAATCACTGTAAAACACGGCCCCCTCGCCAACCTCGACATGCCGGCCATGACGATGGTCTTCAAGGTCAAGGATGCTGTCATGCTCGAGCAGGTGAAGACCGGCGACAAGGTGAAATTCACAGCCGAAAAGATTAACGGCGCTTTTACCATCACAGCACTCCAAGCCTCAATGTAAAGAAGCGCCGGTGTGGTCAGTCGGCTGCGCCGTTTCAATCATTAACCGGAAAGGCTGGCCATGCAACATGATTCCCCGACATCCCACGACATGCAGGCATGCATTCACGCGTGCACCAAGTGCCATCACCTCTGCCTGCAGACCGCATTGACCCATTGCCTCGAAGTCGGAGGCAGCCATATCGAGCCTGCGCATTTTCGGCTGATGATGAACTGCGCCGAACTTTGTCAGACATCAGCCAATCTGCAACTGAGCGGTTCGGCCTTCAGTGCCCAGTTGTGCGCCGTGTGCGCACAAGTGTGCGAAGCGTGCGCGGCCAGTTGCGAACAGATCGGCGGCATGGAGGCCTGCGTGCAGGCCTGCAGGTCTTGCGCCGAGAGTTGCCGCGCGATGTCCGGCGCCGTGCACTGAACACAATCGACTGAACCATTCACACACTAGGAGCTGCACCATGACCTTGACAACCAACCGTCGTTTCCTCTCAACCACCGCAGCGAAACTGATCCTGTCGGCCGCCGTGTCTGCAGGCGCACTGGCTGTTGCCGGTCCGGCTCTGGCGCAAAGCGCCGGGCACGCCCAGCACGATATGAGCAAACCTGCGCACGCGGCAGGAAAAACGTCGATGCCCATGCATGCTTCGATGGATGAGATGCAAAAGAAAATGAAAAACATGGCCATGACTGGAAACCAGGACATGGACTTCGCCATGATGATGGTGGGCCACCACCAGGGTGCCATCGACATGGCGCAAGCCCAGATCGAGCACGGCAAGGACAAACAAATGATTAGCGCGGCGAAGAAAATCATCGCGGCGCAGAAAAAGGAAATTGCCATGTTCGAGGCGTGGATGAAGAAGCACCCGCATCCGGCGAAATAACGTCTGCGCAAGAAACCCCGCCGTGCGCGTCAGTTCGCTCTGCAAGGAGCGGGCAAAAGAGTCAGGCCGGGAAACTGAGGCAAAACGTGGACAGGCCGTCCTTTGAATAGGCGGCCGCGTCGCCGCCATGAGCCCGGACAATCGACCGGGTGATTGCCAGCCCGAGCCCGGCGCCGTCGCTTTGCCGTTGGCGCGCGAAGTCGATCCGGTAGAACCGGTCGAACAGGCGCGGGAGATGCTCGGGGGCGATGCCATCGCCCGCGTTCTCAACCTGCAGCTCGGTTACCGCCGCCCCACGTTGCACGATCCGAACAGTGATCGTGCCACCCTCCGAAGTGTGCCTGACGGCGTTCGACACCAGATTGTTGATCGCACGGCGGATCATGAGGCGGTCGCCCGAGATCGATCCCTCGCCCAACAGCGCGACGGCAATGCCTTTTTCGTCCGCGAGCGCTTCGTAAAATTCCAGAACGCTCCTGACCTCGTCGGCCAGGCTGACCGGTTCACGGTTGGGCACCACGAGGTCGTTTTCCGATTTTGCGAGAAAGAGCATGTCGGAGACGATGCGCGACAGGCGCTCGAATTCCTCCGCATTGGACGCAAGAATATCGCGATACTCGGTGACGGTGCGCGATTTCGACAGCGTCACCTGCGTTTGCGTCAGCAGATTGCTCACTGGAGTGCGCAGCTCATGGGCCAGGTCCGACGAAAAGTTCGACAGGCGCCTGAACGAGTCTTCGAGGCGCGCAAGCATGGTGTTGAGGGTGTCGGCCAGCTCGGCCAGTTCGGCAGGCACTGTATCGACCGACAGCCGCGTGTCCAGACGGCGCGCCGTGATGGCGCCGGCTTCGCGGCCCATAGCACGCAACGGCGCCAGACCACGCCTCGCCGCGCCCCAGCCGAGCAAACCCGTCAGCACGGCTCCGAGCCCCACCACGCCCCATAGCGTGCGTTGAAAATCGCCCATGAAGCGCGCGTGGTGCCCGATATCGGTCGCGATCGCGATCGTTGCAGGGCTGGCGCCAGCAATTCCCGTTGCGGCATGCTTGGTGATGCCGCGCACCGGATGATCAGCCCCCTTGCGCCATACCGCGCTCCCGCCCACTTTCGAACTGGCCGCGCGCAGCACCGAGTCCGGAAATTGCGCTCCCGTGGTCGAGAACAGCACGGTACCGTCCGGGGAAATGAGCAGAATGTCCAGGCTGTGGTGCCCTACAAGAGAATCGCTCAGCAGCGAAGGCAGCTGGGCAAGCTCGTCGCGCGAACGCACTTTCTGGAGGGCGTGTTCGACCAGCTCCATCTTTCCGCTTAGCACTTCCATATCCTGCTGCTCGAAATGCTGCCCCACCGAGGTGGCGACCAGGTAGCCGAGGAGGAGAAGCACCGCAGTCGAGGCGGTTGCAAACAGGACGGTGAGCCGGACAGTGAGCGAAGTGCGCCCGCTTAACCCTAATCGCATGGATCGGCCTCCAGCACATATCCCATCCCGCGCACCGTGTGGATCAGCTTGGGCTCGAACCCTTCGTCGACCTTTGCCCGCAGGCGCCGCATCGCGACCTCGATGACATTGGTGTCGCTGTCGAAGTTCATGTCCCATACCTGCGAGGCGATGAGGGAGCGCGGGAGGACTTCACCCTGGCGCCGCAACAGCAGCTCGAGCAGCGCGAATTCCTTGGCCGTGAGGTCGATTCGCTTACCGGCGCGAAGGACGCGGCGTCGGATCAGGTCCAGCTCAAGGTCGGCCGCCTGCAGAAATGCAGCCTCTTTCCCCTTGCTGCCGCGGCGCAGCAAGGTACGCACGCGGGCCAGCAGTTCGGAAAAAGCGAACGGCTTGACGAGATAGTCGTCGGCCCCTTCCTCGAGGCCGCGCACTCGGTCCTCGACCTGGTCACGGGCGGTCAGGAACAGGACTGGCACATCCTTGCCCGCCTTGCGTACGGCAGCCAGGACCGACCATCCGTCAAGGCCCGGCAGCATCACGTCCAGGACCAGCAGGTCGTAGGCTTCCGTCAGGGCGTAGTGCAGCCCGTTCGCCCCGTCGCGCACCAGGTCGACGACGAATCCTGCCTCGACCAAGCCCTGTTTCAGGTAGTCGCCGGTCTTGACTTCGTCTTCCACAATCAGAATTTTCATGCTTCTCCCGTTCCAAGCGACATTTTGCGCTTATCAGGGCGTGGCGACAAAAAATAACAAAAATGTAATCGGGCCGACAGATTTCTATTATCCGGGCGCCGCGCGCTTTTCATGTTTGACCCGGGCGGGCGCGGCGCCGCCATTCGGAACAGATCCGGTTTCAGGGTCGCGCAGCGCGGCCGCCGGCCCCGCTTGCGACGCCCCGCCGTGATGGTGCTCCGGCTTTCAGCTGCGTTTCATAGCTACCTCCAGATAACGGGCCAAAGCGGATGAATATGCCACTGTTGGAACGGCTGCGGCGCTTGGGGTTCAACGGATAACCATCACTTGGCCTTGCGCGATGACCAATGAACATGCGTAATGACCCACTGGGCGCCCGTCTTTTCCAGCAAGGCTGTTTCCGTACCAAAGGAGTGGACCGGATTTCCACGGGAGGTTCCGGTTGTTTCCGTTTCTTCCCAGATGATGGCGGTATTGCCTGCCATTTTCTCGGAATGCCTGAGCACCTTGCGCGTCGAGGTCTTCGCGAATGCGATATCGCCGTCCACATGGTGATGCGCATAGTCGTCCCGCGATGCCTCGACGAAGCCCGACTCGTAGATCGCCACATTTGGCGCCAGCAGCGAGAGGGCTGTCGCCTTGTCGCCTCTGGCAAGCGCCGCGTGAAATGCGGACAGCGACGCGTTCGGGTCCCCGGCGGCAGGCGCGGCGAACGCGTGGATCGATGCAACTGCGAGCAATACTGAGAGTACCGAATCTCTAATCATTTTATTTCTTCCTTTAATTGTTTTCGGATCGGAAGGTAGCGCTAAGCCGCGGTGGGCGGCGATGTCGCGCTCAGAATGGCGGCGGCGACCAGGACTGCGAATAACACAACGGCTTCAATGCGCAAATTGAGCGTAAAACGCCGCATGGGCGCCGCGGCCCCGGCATTCAGCCCGCGCAAGCCGGCAAGCAGCGAAGGCATCACGCTGAAACGGTTGAAGGCGCCGAGCATGGCGGCAAGCGCTACCAGGGCCAGCTTGAACAGCAGTACGTTGCTATAGGCATTTCCGCTCCAGCCCGCTATACCGCCCAGGTTGTGCCAGGCGCTGAACAGGCCCGTGGCGAAGATGCCGGCAAGCGCAACCGTTGCCGACGACGACAAGTGCTCGACGTAGCGCGCTGTTTCCGCATGTGCGGCCGCAGGCTGGGCGACCGTACTGCTGAGCGTTACAAAACCTGCGACAGAGACTTCGCCCACCCAGACGCTGACCAGACACAAATGCATCCAATCGACGACAATCGCCAAGCTCAGATCGCCTTCGGCCGCCGCGTGGCTCACCATGCTGCGCGTGTAAAGCGCCACGGCCAGGGCAAGTAAATTCACAAGCGCTGCGGCGCGCAGGCGTTGCCTGGATACCGGAACGGCCGACGCCAGCATGGCCGTGAAAAGCGCACCCATGCCCACTGCCCAGGCCAGTCCGAAGTGGCTTTCGGTGAGCATCGCGCCCATCGCTTCACCGGCCTCGGCGATCGGCACCTCGGCCATGGACGCCGAGACGAACGGCAGGAGCGAACCCAAAGCAGCCATGGCAGCCACGGTCGCGCCAATGCGCGCCGCACGGACGAGGCGCAACTGCGATGCGGACCAGGCCGTCGTCCCTGTGGCCAGCCACAGCGCTGCCATGACAGCCCCAACCGCCACTGCCAGCGTCAGATTGAGCACGACGGTGGCGCTGTAAATGGCCATTTGCACGTCGAACGCCATCTTATTTGACGTTGAAGCGGTATTCCCCCTTCACCTTGTGGCCGTCGCGAGACATGGTCGACCAACGGACCAGGTATTGCCCGGCGCGAAGCGCAGGAAGCTGGGCCGACATCGTTTTGATGTCGGCTTTGTCGATAACCGTTTTCGGCAACTTGATCGCGGCGCTTTTAGCATCGAACAACGTGATCTTGCTAAAGGCGGGCTCGAGCGTTTCATTAAAATGTAACCGGATCTGTTTTGGCGCCGCGCTCAGTTCGCTGTCTGCCTTTGGTTCGGCGGTGTCTATTTTTACGTGGGCTTGGGCCAGGTTCGCAGTCAGGCCACCGATTGCCAGACTGAGGGCCAGGATAATGTTTCTCGTGTTCATGTTGATCTCCTTTTCGATTATCGTGTTACACGGCATTTTGGCGCTTCCCATAGTGTCAAGGTTAAGCCGCCCCGGTTCATCCCGCGCTCCGCTCCTGCGGTAGCGTCATATCTTGGAATCGTCGAACGAGCGGCGGGTCTCGGGCACGCCCATCTCGGACAGCATGTTTCTGGTTGTGTGCAGCATCGCGGGCGGACCGCAAACGTAGAAATAGCAGGATTCCAGGTACGTATGACGGTTCAGCGGCACCACCGTCATATAGACGCCGCTGGCCATCCACAACAGCGCCTGCACGCCCACGACCAGGGCAATCCACTTGTGGCAGCGCCGAACCGAATACGAAAATCCCATGCTTTTCCTGAAAGTTGCCCGATGCGTAAGTTGGTACTGCACGTCCCCGTCCGGGTGGCGAAAGGGCCGACGAAAACGGCACATTTTAGACCAAAAAAATCAGTGAATTATTACATTCAGATAACACGAGCATTCCGGGCCATTCACAGCTCCCCGGGAATCGCGGGATACACGAGCGCGTCGTGCCCCATCAGCTTGGCCTTCTGGCGCGGGCTATCCCAATCCGGGAGCTTGGCGGATAAAAGCCGGGAAGTACAATGGCCGCGCAATCGAAACCACACGGCAATCCAGGCGCGCTCCCAGGCACGCGAGGCTTACTCCGCGTATCGGACAACCTTTGACCTTGCCAAGCACTACCGCGACCAGATTGTCCCGTTAAGGAAGTCGATGTCGGAGGAAACGCTCCTCAGATAGAACGGTATGCTCATTAGTGTGTTCGAGCTGCTGGCCGACTCGCGCGCTCAAATTATCAGTGTCAACGTGGCCATCGAAGCCCAGCGTGACTTCTGGCTTGCGGAAACTGACCTGCAGGCTGCAATCAACGGCACTGGCGGCTCCGCGCTGCAAATTCGGCAACCCGTTTCTGGCGAAGCTGCCCCGGCACATTAATTGAATTAATGGATCATCCATGACTTCACGTCGAAATTTCTTTACCGGTGCCGCCGCCATGGTCGGAGCTGGCCTCGTCAGTCGCGCAGGTGCCGCAACGCTGCCCGAAGCGCCGATGATGAACACCGCGCAGACACAGCCGCCGCTGGCGCCTCCCAACGGCCGTCCATACAACGGGGTGGTCACTCTGAATGGTTGGTCCCTCCCCTGGCGAATGAACAACGGGGTCAAGGAGTTCCACCTTATCGCCGAACCGGTCGTGCGCGAAATCGCACCCGGCATGAAGGCGAACCTGTGGGGTTACAACGGCCAGAGCCCGGGTCCGACCATCGAAGTGGTCGAGGGCGATCGAGTTTATCGCCACCGATCCGGGCGACTGGGCCTTTCACTGCCACAAGTCGCATCACACCATGAACGCGATGGGGCACGAAGGCCGACCATGCCGCGACGTGGCCAAGAAGATCAACGACCTGGTGCCGGACTACATGGTGATGGGCGACAAAGGCGGCTCGATGGGCGACATGGAGATGCCGCTGCCCGAGAACACCTTGCCGATGATGACGGGCCAGGGACCCTTCGGCGGAGTCGAGATGGGCGGCATGTTCACGGTCTTGAAGGTTCGCAAGGACCAGAAGCCGGGCGACTACAAGGATCCGGGCTGGTACAAGCATCCGGCCGGGACCGTCGCCTACGAATGGAAGGGCGAAGCACCGGCGCCGGTGCGCAACAACTCTGCTGGCGGACAGGCAATGCCTGTCGCGACCAGGCGCCCGGAAGTCGAGGTCAACGTCCGCAAGCCATCCGGCCACGGCGCACACCACTGATAGCTGATCGAAAACGTCCTCCTGGTGCAAGCCACTGGACGCACCGACGTGTACAAGCACTACCACTTAAACAAAACGAAAGGAATCACCATGAACACACTCTCGCAACTTGCAGTCGCCACTATCGTCGCCCTCTCCTGCGCCGCAACCGCGGTCGCGCAGGAAGCCGGCCACGGATCCCATGCGGCGCATGGGACGCCAGCGGCGACCGTGCCGAATGCAGCTAAATCGGTCACCAAGGGCGCCGTGGCAGGCCGGCTCGTTGATGGCGAAGTCAAAAAGGTCGACAAGGAGGCCGGCAAGGTGACGCTTCTCCATGGCGAACTGAAAGCGCTCGCTATGCCGGCCATGACGATGGTATTTCGCGCGCAAGACCCAGCCATGCTCGATCAGGTAAAGGTGGGCGACAAAGTCAAATTTATCGCTGAGAAAATCGACGGCGCGATTACCGTGGTGCACCTCGAGCACGTGAAGTAACCACCGCCGCGCGGGTTCCGGTTAAACAAACCCGTGCACACTCTTGCGCGAGGTAGGCTGAAAAGCAAAAGGAGAAAGACTTGAACATCAAACACTTGGCGGCACTCGCCACGATGACGATCGCAACGGCCTTCAGCGCAAGCGCGCAGGCGCACGCCAGGCTCGAGGCGTCGTCGCCAAAGGCCGGTTCCGTTGTCGCTGCGGCGCCCAAAGAAGTTCGCTTGCAATTCAACGAACCAATTGAACTACCGTTCAGCAAAGTAAGGCTGCTGGACCAAAAAGGTGTTGCGGTTGAACTTTCAAAGCTCGGCCTGGACAAATCGGATCCCAAGGCCATGATCGCCGCCATCCCGCCATTGCACCCGGGTTCGTATCAGGTCCAGTGGGCGACGGTGACTCGCGACGGCCACAAGGTCAAAGGCGCGTTCTCGTTCAAGGTCAAATAGGATGGTGCTGGAAATTCCGTCGGCTCAACTCGCCGCGACTGTGGCGTTGAACCTGTCCGTCGCGGTCGTTACCGGTTCCAGCATGTCGACCGCCTGGCTCCGCGCCGGGCAGTCGACATGGTCCGCGCGCTGCCTCGTCCGATTGCGCGCGCTCGCCCAGGCTGCAGTCGTGGCCGCCATACTTTCCTATGGAATGGTGTTATGGCTCGAGGCCGCGGCCATGGCTGAGGTCCCGGTCACAGCGGCCGGCCCCGCAGTGTCTTCGGTGCTGACGGCTACTCATTACGGGCTCGGCTGGACGATTGGCATGTCCGCGTTGGCTTTGGTTGCCATGGTTACCGCCGTCCCATGGCGGCCTGATCACGCCCGCGCCGCGAACCTGGTTCGACTCCTGGCGCTCGGCGTCTTTCTCTACAGCCGCAGCATTGTCAGTCACGCTGGCGCAGGGGGCGACGCCAGCTGGGCTGTGGCAGCCGACTGGATTCATCTCGTCCTGATCAGCTTGTGGCTTGGTGAGGTCGTTGTCGCCGGCCTGGTCACGCTCCGCGAAGCCGCGGGAAGCGCCCAGGACGAGCGGCAAGAACGCGCTCGATACATCGCAGCATTGTCGCGCTCGGCCACTATTGCGTTGGTTGGCATCTTCGTTACCGGCCTGGTCGGCGCATGGCGCGGGCTCGGCAGTGTCGAAAATACGATCGGCAACCCGTACGCGACGACCTTGCTGATCAAATTAACGCTCGTCGCCACCGCGACCATGTTGGGGGGAGCGAACCGTTTTTTTGTCATGCCTGCTCTGCTTGTTCAGTTACGCGACTCTGCTGACAGGACATTGGACACCGGGCGCCGGTTTACCCTGGTGCTGCAAATCGAAGCAATCGTCCTGTTCGCCGCGCTCATCCTCGCAGCGGTCCTTAGCTCGACATCCCCCCCCGCAGCGGGCTAGTCGGCTCGATCAGGTCGGCGCTATTCAATCCCGATTTCAACGACTTGTTGGGTATAAGCGCATACGACGCTCTAAGCTCCGTCAACTCCTCCCGGATGGTGCATGCATGCTGATGCTCAACTGCGACCAGGTCTGCCAGGCGCTCCAAGATGCATTCCGTTGCCCGAAGCTCATAACGCTGTTCCGCCGCCGCTGCGGCGGTCGGCTCAGCTCGCCAGTGTCTCGGTGCGGCTTTCGACCGTCATCGGCGCCCGAAAGCGCTTGAGCCGGAGCGCGTTGCCGATTACAAAGACGCTGGAGAACGTCATCGCGGCCGCGGCGAAGATCGGCGAAAGCAAGGTGCCGTTCACCGGGTAGAGCGCGCCGGCCGCGACCGGGATCAGCACGGCGTTGTAGGCGAAGGCCCAGAACAGGTTTTGCTTGATGTTGCGGATCGTCGCCTTGCTGAGCGCGATGGCATCGGGCACGCCACGCAGGTCGCCCGACATCAGCACCACGTCAGCCGCCTCGATCGCCACATCGGTTCCCGTGCCGATGGCGAGCCCAACGTCCGCTTCGGCCAGCGCCGGCGCGTCGTTGATGCCGTCGCCCACGAAGGCGACCCGCGCGCCATTGATCCGAAACTGCTTCAGCGCCGCGACCTTGCCGCCGGGCAAGACCTCGGCCGCGACGTCATCGATGCCTAGCTGCCTGGCGATCGCCGCGGCCGTCGCTGCGTTGTCGCCGGTGATCATCGCGACCTTGAGTCCGAGCGCGTGCAGCGCCTTGATCGCCGCCGGCGTCGTTTCCCTGATCGGATCGGCGACCGCGATCACCGCCGCCAGGCGGCCGTCGATCGCGGCATACAGAGGACTCTTGCCTTGCTCGCCGAGACGCTGGGCGGTCGGCAGGAAGCTCGACACATCAAGACCGAGCTGCGTCATGAACCGGTCCGCGCCGACGGCGACGATCCGACCGGCGACCTTGGCCGACACGCCGAAGCCCGGTGTCGCGTCGAAGCCGTCGATGGGTGCGAGCGTGATGGCTCGCTGCTTAGCGGCTGCGACGATCGCTTCGGCGATCGGATGCTCGGAGCGGGTCTCGACCGCCGCAACGAGGGCCAAAACTTCGTTATATTCGAAGCCCTCGGCAGTAACGAGGTCGGTCAGCTCGGGGCGGCCCTTGGTCAGTGTGCCGGTCTTGTCGAGCGCGATGACGCTCACATCGCGCAGCGCCTGCAAGGCTTCGCCCTTGCGGAAGAGAATGCCGAGCTCGGCCGCGCGGCCGGTACCGACCATGATCGAGGTCGGCGTGGCCAGCCCCATGGCGCACGGGCAGGCGATGATGAGGACCGCGACCGCATTGACGAGCGCGAAAGTCAGCGCCGAGTCCGGACCGAACATCAGCCAGACCAGGAAGGTCAGCGCGGCCGCTGCCATCACCGCCGGGACGAACCACATTGTCACCTTGTCGACCAGCGCCTGGATCGGCAGCTTGGAACCCTGCGCTTGTTCGACCAGGCGGATGATCTGCGCGAGCACCGTGTTCGCGCCGACCTTGGTGACGCGGAAACTGAAAGCGCCGGTCTTGTTGATCGTGCCGCCGACGACTTCGGCCCCCACCCCCTTCGACACGGGCACCGGCTCGCCGGTGATCATGCTCTCGTCAACATAAGAGGCACCCTCGACGACCTCGCCGTCGACCGGAATCTTCTCGCCGGGACGAACGAGCACGACGTCGCCGGTCGTCACCTGATCGAGCGCAATCTCGACCGTCTCGCCGTTGCGCTCGACGCGCGCGGTCTTGGCCTGAAGTCCGACAAGCCGCTTGATCGCCTGCGAGGTTCGCCCCTTGGCGCGCGCCTCCAGCGTGCGTCCGAGCAGAATCAAGGTCACGATGACCACGGCGGCTTCGAAATAGACGTTGGCGGTGCCCGGTGGAAGCACTTCGGGGACGAAGGTCGCGACCACCGAATAGCCATAAGCCGCCGCCGTGCCGAGCGAGACCAGCGAGTTCATGTCGGGGGCACCGCGCAGCAACGCCGGTACGCCCTTGCGGAAGAAGCGCAAACCCGGACCGAACAGCACAAGGGTGGCGAGCGCGAACTGGATATACCAGCTCGTCTGCTCACCCAGGACCCCCATTATCCAATGGTGCATGGCGGGAATGAGGTGAGAGCCCATCTCGAGGATGAAGACTGGCAAGGTGAGGATGGCTGCAATGAGCAAAGCGCGCCGCAGCGCCCGCGCCTCGCTCTCACGACGCTCGGCGTCCTGATCGCCCGCTGTCGCCGTTTCGGCGGACAAGCGGCGGGACTTGTACCCCGCCCGTTCGACGGCCGCTTCAAGGTCGGCCGTGGAGACGAGCCCGGCAAGGTGGCGCACCGACGCGCGCTCGGTTGCCAGGTTGACAGTGGCTTTGAGCACGCCCGTGATTTTTGCGAGCGCCTTCTCAACCCTGCCCACACACGACGCGCACGTCATGTCGTCGATCGCGAGCTCGGTGGTCTCTTCGCGAACGTTGTAGCCAGCACTCTTGATGGCGTTGACAGCTGCCTGCGGATCGGCCAAGCCGGTGAAAGTGATGTCGGCGCGCTCGGTGGCGAGATTGACCGCCGCCGTCTGCACGCCGGGGAGCGCTTTCAGCGCGCGCTCGACACGGCCGACACACGATGCACATGCCATGCCCTCGACCGGCAGGCTCAGACGAGTGACTGAAGACATGGATGGATGAGCGCCTTGTTGGGCCACGGAAGCCATTTAACTACCCCTTCTTATAGATGTTGAAAAGAGTTTACGGCTTCCCACGATGGGAAGGTCAAGGCTGTTTGGGGTATATTTCACGACGTGCGTGCGATATCGAGGAGCCAGGTGTGTCTGCCCTACCCCGCTTGGCTTCGTTGGGGCGCCGCCAGTGCTACATTACTGGGCTGGAGTCATTCCGCAAACCATGGAGGCGAATAATGAATATTGGACAGGCGGCGAAAGCGTCGGGCGTCAGCGCGAAAATGATCCGCTATTACGAAAGCATCGGCCTGATTGCCCAATCCGAGCGCACTAGCGCCGGCTATCGCCAGTATTCTGAGAGCCAAGTACAGGCATTCCGGTTCATTAAGCGTTCGCGCGACCTTGGCTTTTCGATCGCTCGCATCAAGACTTTGCTGGGACTGTGGAACGACCGGGATCGGGAGAGCGCCGACGTGAAAACGCTGGCGCACCAGTACATTTCCGAACTTGACCAGGACATCGCGAATCTTCAGTCCATCCGCGACCAGCTTCAGCATCTGTCGGATTGCTGCCAAGGCAACAGTAGGCCCGAATGCCCGATTCTTGATAACCTGTCCAGATCAAATGCGCATGGTGAGCAGTTGTACGCCGCATAAGCGTTAACCACCCACCGTTAGAAGCGCTACCGACTCATACCTTAAAATCGTCAAAAGCGATGTGCTCCTCGCTGACGCCCAACTGGTGCAGCAGCTCGCGCGTCGCCGCAAGCATCGGTGGCGGCCCACAGAGGTAAAAATCGCAGGAGTTCAAATCAGGGTGCAAGATCAGGAACGCATCGCGCGCAGCCTCATGGACCAGCCCGGTTTTTACGCCCCCGGCACCGTCGGTTTCTTCTGACAACACAAGCTGCCATCTGAAGTTCGTGTGCTTGTCGGCGAATGTCTTCATTTCTTCGAGATATGGCGCGTCCCGTTCGCTGCGCGCGCCATACCAGAAGTGCATCGGTTCATCCGCTCCGTTTTCAAGTAGCGAGTGGATCATCGCACGCAAAGGGGCCATACCTGCTCCACCTCCAATGAATATCTTTTCTCGTCCCCCTGGCCTGATTGCAAAGTCTCCGAAAGCGCCACTGAACTTTACGATGTCACCTTCCTTCAATGTGTACATGTAGCTCGAGCCTTTGCCCGGATTTTGCCCCGGCAAAAATCGCACTAGCAACGTGAGCTGGCCGCCAACCTTCTCAACCGGGATAGCCAGCGAGTATGATCGCCGGATCGGATCGGGATTCACCAGTTTCGGCGGAAGCTGCAATCGATCCCAGTCGCCGCGGTGATGCTCAGGCATCGTAATATGCGCCGCATCGCGTGCGTAATCAGGTACGTGGATCTGGATGTATGCTCCTGGGCGGCACGCCACTCTCGTCCGGGGACGGATCGTAATCTCGCGCAAGAATGGCGTCAATGCATTCACGCTTGTCACTGTCGCTTCGTATTCGGTCGTCAGGACTGCCTCGCCAGCGACTTCGATGTCGACACTGCCATCGACCGGCAGGTTGCAAGCGAGCCGGTATCCTGCCGCCAGTTTTTGCGCCGACAGCAGCGCGCGGTCGGCACTGGTCGGCGCCGGCGCCTTGCCGATGCAGCGCACCTCGCACAGCCCGCAACTTTGGCCACCACCGCAATTGGACGGCAACTGGAGGCCGTCCCGGGCGAGCGCCTGGAACACGGTGTCGCCGTTCGACGCCGGCACAGTACGAAGCTTGCTGCCACCGTTCGCGAAGACGTTCACAGCGCCCCTGCGGCGCAAGCGCGCGGGAATCATTTCGGACAGACGGAAACTGGCGAACAGCAGCCAGACGCCGGTCAGCGCCATCGACAGTCCAGCAACCGCGCTCGTGACCAACAGCTTGTTGTTGAAGTCGGCACGCTCGGCGTAATCCATGATGTGCAACATCCAGAAAAAGTCGAACAAGCGCCAGGTACTATTCCGGTGCTCGAGCACATTGCCGGTATTTGCCGACACGTAGACGGAGGTCTCATCGGCGTCGTTGAAATCGACGCGCCAGACCGGCTCCTTGTGGCTGCGCGTTTCGAGCGTGTAATTGAGCAGGCGCGGTGTCGACGGCGTTGCGGTACCGGAATAGGACGCCTGCGCAATCGCCATCACCAGTTTGGCGTTCAGTGCGATCGGCTGTCCATCACGTGCCTCCACCAACCATGTCGCCTTGTCATTGACGAGGCGATAGACCGGCATATCGAGCAGCCAGCCCGATGTAATCATCATGACCTGCTTGCCGCTAATTGCCAGCACTGCATCGACCGGCAGCGCGTCGACCGGCCACTGCGCGGCGGGCGCAGGCTTGACGCGGAATTCACGCCCTCTTACTTTTTCAGCGTCGAGCAAGCTCATCAAAACACCGCTCGACATCCACAGCACAAACTGGATGGCGATGATCAGGCCCACCCATTTGTGAATCTTTCGCATCCATGGCGTCATGCGCGATTCCTCCGCTTGAAACTGTATAGCAGCAACCAAGCTCCGCTGAGCGCGAATGCCAGTCCTGTCAGCGAAGCGATCCGGAGCAAGGTGTTGTTCACGTCTTCCCGTTCCTGATAGTCCATGATGTGGAGCATCCACACGAAATCGAACCAGCGCCAAAGATTGTGGCGCCGCGCGACCAGGTCGCCCGTATGCGGCGAATAGTAGAGCGTCGTGTCGCCGAATTCTTCGTAGTGCACGGCCCAAAGCGGCAAGGGGCGCGCGCCGACTTCGCGCGGCGCTTTGACGACCCATTCGATACCGCTGATACTGCCTTCGCCGACATAAGCGTCGTCAGCCAGGGCCTTGATGGTGTCGCGGTCTAGCGGGCTGATCTTTTTCCCGCTCGTCGCGTCAACGAGCGCCGCGTCCTTGCCCTGCTTGATCTCATAGACTTCCCTGCCCAACATGTTCTTCAGGCGCAGTGACGTGATGCCGGGATAGAGTTTGGCCAGTTCGCCGTGGTCCACGCGCCTGGCGGCAGGATTAAGTGGAATTGTGGAAACGTGCGCAAGGTGATCGCCATGGATGACCTCGAGCGGAACCACTACCATGTAGAGGCCGCTTATCATCCAAAGCAGCGCTTGCACGCCGATCACCAACCCGATCCATTTGTGAGTGCGGCGCACCCAGAAAGATAATTGCATGTCAGATTCGCCGATAGCTGCGCCTCTCGAGTGCTGGCTCGATGGCGAGGACAGGAAATACCGCGGCCCCCGAGGGACCGCGGCGCAGGGGCTGCTTAAAAGCGGTATGCCAGGCGCGCATGCCAGCGCCGGCCGAGCAGATCATACGTCATCGTATCGGTGTTACCGTCGGTCCAGCTCTGGATATACGGTGGCTTTTTGTCGAACAGGTTATCGACTCCAAACGATACCGACATCGCTTTGCTGAACGCATACTTCACGCTGGCGTTATGGTACTGCACGCTCGGTGCGCTCGCGCCGATGTCGGTTGGGGCGGCGTTAATGTCATCGGCAGCGCCGATGTACTGGATGTTGTACGAACCGGACCAGGCGCCGTTCACCAACGTCAGCCCGGTCGACGAACGCCACTCCGCGTAGCTGCCGCGCCCGCCAGTGATCTTTCCTGCGTAAACGATCGTATCGCCGCCCGGAAAAGGCGTGACGTCAAAGCGGTTCAGGCGCGAGACATCCGCCGTCGCAGACGCATTCCAGCCGAACAGTCTGAAGTCATACATCGCGCCGAAGTCGACGCCCGAAACCCGTTGCTGCGCGGCGTTTGCAGGCTGCGAGGAAAGGAAATTGATTTCTCCCGTTTGCGGATCGCGGGTGAAGCTCGACGGGCTGCAGAACAGGTGCGACAAGTTCGGCGAGTTGTAGCACACCGACAGCTTGGTCGACCCTGGAACGGTCTCGATAGCGTTGTTGATTTCAATATTGAAATAGTCGAGGGTCACGGTCACCGCCTTCGACGGCGTCCAGACAGCGCCCACGGTGAACGTCTTGGCATCTTCCGGTTCCAGGTTGACGTTGCCGCCGCCTGTCGTAAGGATCGACGGTCCGAACTGCCGGAAACCACGCGGTAGGCGCGCAGCCTGGCAATTTTTATACACGGCCGAATTTGGGTCCTGAGTATTCCAGCTGTTGCAAGGATCGGTCGTGGTCAGGTTGCCTTCCGAGACGCCGCCGAAGAGCTCCGGTACGTTCGGCACGCGGAAAGCGGTGGACTTGTTGGCCCGCACCTTAAGCGACGCAATGACTTGCCAATCGAGACCAACCTTGTACGTACTCTTCGAGCCAAACAGGCTGTAGTCGGAGTAACGCGCGGCGCCGTTAAGCGTCAGCGAGTCGATCAACGGCAGCTTCGCCAGCAACGGGACCGACAGTTCTGCAAACACTTCTCGGGCCGCGTATTCGCCGGCGATCGGATCTTGTGCGTTGGTATTGGCGGCACCGGACACGATGAGGCTGTCGGGATCGCGCCAGCCCTTTTCTTTACGGTATTCAAACCCGGTGGCGACCCCTACCGTGCCTGCGGGAAGGTCGAACAGCTGGCCACTGATGCTCGCGTTAAAGCTTTTCTGGTCGTTGCCACCGTTGTCGCGGGTATTCGTGTGGATGTAGTCGAGCACACCTTTCGTCAGATTGCCGTACCCCAGATAGTTGCCGCACGGCGCCGCGGTCGGGCTGGAGCCGCAAGTTGCCGCATTCAGCGTCGCGTCTACCCGATCGAGATTGATGATGTTCGTCATGCCGTCGACGCCAGTGTTGCGGCCCCAGTTGGCAGATGCCGACCAATCCCATTTGTCGTTCAGGACGCCTTTTAATCCAGTCACGACGCGAAACGTATTGGTTTCCTGGAAAAAAATGCGCGGGCCGACTTCGCCCACGCGGCGACGTTCCAGCACCAGGTCTTGCCCGGTCGGGTTGGTCGGGTGAGATGCGGAAATACGGATCGGCCGGGTTGCACCGATCGCGCCCGGTGTTGCCAGCTGCTCGGACTGGCGGTTCGTGAACATCAATTCGGTGAAGAGCTCTACCTTGTCGTTCAAGCGAAGGTTGCCGAAGGCGCTCATGCCGATCCGCTTGATCGGGTTGACGGCGTTGAGGGATGGGTTGCTGTTGTAGCCGTGTTTGGCTGCCGAATACGTCTCGTAGCCGCGCGGATTGCCGTTCGGATCCTGGTTGAAGTTGACGCGGCGTCCGTTGGCCAGGCGTGCGCGCCCGCCGAGTGTGGAGGAGCTTCCCGAGCATACCAGCTGACCGTCATCTTCAAACAACGCACAAGGTGCGCGGGAGGCCAGATTGACTGTACCGCTTTCAGAAAAATTGAGCGACCCGATCAGGGAGCCTCGTTCACTGCGCGTTCCCCAGGTGAGATCGAGCGCCTTTTCCGAACCGTCGCCGCGTTCGGTTTTTCCGTAGCGCGCCGAGATTTCAACCCCTTCAAACGCTTTCTTGGTGATGATATTGACGACACCGGCAACTGCGTCGGCGCCATAAATAGCCGATGCGCCGTCCTTGAGCACTTCCACGCGCTCGATCATCGCGATCGGAATCATGTTCAGGTCGACCGAGCTGTTCGCGCCAGTGCCACCAGAGACGACGCGGCGGCCGTTCAGCAGCACCAGCGTACGGTCAGTGCCCAGGCCGCGCAGGTTCACTTGCGTTGTGCCGTAGCCATTGCTAGTCCAGTACGCACTGGACTGGTTGCCGGCGGTGCCCGCGGATGAAGGCAGCCGCTGCAGCAAAGTTTCCACGGAAATCGCGCCAGACCGCTGGATGGTATCGGCATCGATCACGGTTACGGGACCTACACCGGAAAGCTGGGCTTGCTTAAGGTTGATGCGGCTGCCGGTGATTTGCACCCGTTCAATGGGGCCGGCGGTATCTGAGGCGGACTGCGAATAGGCGCCGTTACTGAAAATCAAAAGACCAAGGGCTGTTGCTGTTGGAACGTACCTGTTAGACATTTACTCTCCTGCCTGAATATTTCTTGTCAAATTGACCGCCGTAGAACCGCAGTCCTGATAGACCGCTTCTGTCGGCATCCGTTGTTTCCCGCTGAGTTAAACCGACCACCTCGTTGCTGCGGCGAATGCCTCCACCGATCGCCGTTGCAGATGCTAGCTTGTCTATACAAGCTTCAATTTATACACTCTAGTCGTTGATTTGCGATAGCGCAAGAACATTTCATTTTATTGCGCAACTCTTCACAAAATAAAAAAACAGACATCGTTGGGTGAATTTAGTTTGCTCATATTCACAATAAAACGAGTTTTGTCGCGTTATTGCAACTTAAATGTAGTGTTCAGGCAAGCGTACTCCGGCGAAACGGCGGGTTTGTTTTGTCGCACTGCTGCTTTGCGAGGACGGCGATCCATTCGGCTCAAGCAAATGCACGGCTTGCGATGACCGGAGCGCAAACTGTCACCACGCCGCGAAGAAGTGGCGAATTTTATGGATGTACACAGCTTCATTTGGCCGCGATCAGCGCGCGGCACACTCGATGGGAAAGTCGATGAACCTTTCGAACCAGACGCACGAGCACAGTCATCGGCAGGGCAGGCCACACCCGCTGTCGCGCCACCGCCACCGCCCAGCAACCGCTACACCTGTCCGATGCACCCGGAGATTGTGCGCGATGCGCCTGGCAGTTGCCCAAAATGCGGGATGGCGCTCGTCCTGGTTACGGGCACGGCGAAAACTGACGATTCCGAATTGCGTGACCGCATGCACCGACTATGGATCGGTGTCGCGCTGTCGATCCCGCTGGTGGTGCTGGCGATGTCCCCGATGATCGGCATTCACGAGTTGTTCGGCCTTCAGCCGCGATTGCGCGGATGGGTCGAATTCGTCCTGGGCACACCAGTCGTACTGTGGGTCGGAGGGCCGATTCTTCTTAAATTCTGGCTTTCTCTTACGCACCGCGCACGCAATATGTACACGCTGATCGGGCTGGGCGTTGGTCTCGCCTACCTGTTCAGCCTCGCAGCGGTGCTCTTGCCGGGTCTGTTCCCGCAGGAATTTCGCCAACACGACGGTGCGGTAGGGACGTATTTCGAAGCAGCGGCTGTCATCGTGACACTGGTGATCCTCGGCGGGCGATGGGACAGACCAGCCAGGCGATTCAACTATTATTGAAGCGCTCTCCGAACCTTGCCTGGCGTTTGCGTGATGACGGCGCCGAGGAACAAGTGCCGCTCGACACGGTCTCCGTCGGAGATCGCCTGCGCGTCAAGCCGGGAGACAAAGTACCCGTCGACGGCACCGTGCTCGAAGGCGCCAGTTGAGTAGCCGAATCGATGATCACGGGAGAGCCGGTTCCAGTGGCCAAGGTTGCGACCAGCAAGGTCACGGGCGCAACCGTGAATGGGAACGGCGCTTTACTGATTCGTGCCGAACGTGTGGGGGCCGACACGCTGTTGGCACGCATTGTCCATATGGTCGCAGAGGCTCAACGCACGCGGGCGCCAATTCAGCGCCTGGCCGATGTCATCGCCGCGTATTTTGTCCAGGTGGTGATCGTTATCGCTATCGTGACGGCGCTCGCATGGTGGTTTCTTGGCCCCGAGCCGCAATGTGCTTACGCTTTCCTCAACGCGATAGCCGGTTTGATTATCGCCTGCCCCTGTGCGGTCGGCCTCGCCACGCCGATCTCGATGACGGTCGCAATGGGGCAAGGCGCCCGCGCCGGGATTCTGTTTCGCAATGCCGAGGCAATCGAACGCATGCGCGATATCGACACGCCAGCGTTCGGCTTGCTGCTGTCGCCTATGCTTGCCGGCGGGGCAATGGCGCTCAGTTCGGTCTCTGTCGTTACCAACGCCTTGCGTCTCAACCGGATAAAACTATGACCGGGAGCGCACGCATTCACTGGACGCGCCGGCAGCCGATTGTCCTCCACCGCGATGGTGAGCGGAGCACCGGCGCCGATGGCGGTAGGTGCCTCAGATATTGGGCGGCAAACAATGCTAGACTTGCCCGATGCCAGCATCTCATTCACATGATAACAACACAACAGCACGATGGAAACGCCTGGCGCACCAGGTTGGGCAAGGCCTCGTCTTTGTAATAAATATATCTCGGTCTGCCGCCCTCTTGGGCGGCGCTTTTTTTAATGTTGCGTACGCTCATGCTGCTACTCCGACATTGGTCAGAATTTCCCTATCCGAGGCGCCAACGCCTGCCGCGCTCGTGGGCGACAAACAATCAATACCAATGTTGACGGAATTGTTGCAAGCGCTGTTTCACTTCATTCCCGGTTACACGCCAGAGTTCCATGCGTTCCCGTGGACCCGAGCGCAACAGCTTGTTGCAATTGGTCGAATGGACCTCTTCGCAACGTCGCCGTCTGCAAGTCGTCTGCGTTACGCAGATTTTTCCCGCGGCATACTTTACACGTCGGATTACGGGAATCTGGTTTACGATCGCAAGGGCGACAAAGGTGCGCAGATTGAATCGGCAAAGAGCTTCGCAGACCTGAAAAAGCTTGTGTTTGTCAGTCAGACAGCTATCGAGTGGGAGGCCGAAAGTGTTCCACCATACATCGAACGACACATGGTGAATGTGCCTGCGTCATTGATGCACATGACTTTCCATCGGCATATGGGGGATTTCTTCATCATGCCTGCCGAACAAGCTGTTCACTATGCAAAGCAACTCGGTTACGAAGATAGATTGGGCATGAAGAAAGTCAGTTTCATCCCGAATAGCCTCGTTCATTTTCGTGTCGGAATCCGCAAAACCTATCCCGACAATAAAGATCTGATGGCCGCGCTGGAAGCTGGATTAAAAAACCCAAAATTCCTCGCAGAAAAACGGGTCATCGAGCTTAAGTACCACGGGCACCACGTTTCAGGCGCCGTTTCGAGGCCGTAACGGTCGCCGATCCGGGCCGCACGCGGCGCCGGATCACGCTTCATGCCCGACCGCATCAGCGACCCGCACGGTTGCTGCGTCCTTGCGTACCTGGCGGCGCCGCAACAGCAGAAACGCCGCCGGCACCACGAACATCGACAGCAAGGGGGCGCTGATCATCCCCCCGACCATCGGCGCGGCGATCCGCTGCATCACTTCGGAACCGGTGCCCTCATCGACCATGATCGGCACGAGGCCGGCGATGATCACCGCCACCGTCATCGCTTTCGGACGCACGCGCAGCACTGCTCCGTCGCGAATCGCGTCGAGCAGATCCGCTTCGCTTGCCTTGCCTGCCTTCTGCTGCGCTGTCCATGCGTTCTTCAGGTATAGCACCATGATGACGCCGAACTCGGCCGATACGCCCGCCAGTGCGATGAACCCGACGCCACTGGCGACGGACAGGTGATGTCCAAGCAACCACAGCAGCCAAATGCCGCCCGCCAATGCGAACGGCAACGTCGCCATGATCAGCGCGGCCTCATCGATGCGCTTGAAGGTCAGGTAAAGCAGCACGAAGATGATGAGCAATGTTGCCGGCACCACGACCTTCAGCTTGGCCGTCGCCCGTTCCAGATATTCGAACTGGCCGGACCAGGCGATCGAATAGCCGGGCGGTAGTTTCACTTCCTTGGCAACGACTTGCTGCATGTCACGCACAACCTCGCTGAGGGCGCGGTCGCGTATATCGACATACACCCAGCCCGACAGGCGCGCGTTTTCGCTCTTGAGCATCGGCGGGCCGTCGTTGATGCCGATCGCCGCCACGTCGCCCAGCCGGATTTGCGCACCGCGCTCGGTCAGCACCGACAACTGGCGCAGCTTCTCGACCGAGTCGCGCACCTCGCGCGGGTAGCGCACGTTGATCGGGAAGCGCTGCAAGCCTTCGACCGTTTCGCCGATATTGTCGCCGCCGATCGCTGCCGACACGACGCTCTGCACATCGGCGATGTTCAATCCATAGCGCGCGGCTGCATCCCGATCGATGTCGATGTCGACATAGCGCCCGCCGTTCAAGCGCTCTGCCAGTGCGGACGACACGCCAGGTACCTGTTTGACCGCGCGCTCGATCTGGCCCGTGATCCGGTCGATCTCCCGCAGGTCGGCGCCGGCCACTTTCACGCCGACCGGGCTCTTGATCCCGGTGGCCAGCATGTCGATCCGGTTGCGGATCGGCGGCACCCAGATATTCGACAGGCCGGGCACCTTGACAATACGATCGAGTTCTTCGACCAGCTTGTCGGTCGTCAGGCCCGCGCGCCACTGGTCGCGCGGCTTGAATTGAATCGTCGTTTCGAACATCTCCAGCGGCGCCGGGTCGGTGGCGCTCTCTGCGCGGCCCGCTTTGCCGAAAACGCTCTGCACCTCGGGCACCGTCTTGATCAGCCGGTCAGTTTGCTGCAGCAGCTCGGACACCTTGCCCGCCGATAGCCCGGGCAATGCCGACGGCATGTAGAGCAAGTCGCCTTCGTCGATGGCCGGCATGAACTCGCTCCCTAGCCGCGACATTGGCCAGATCGTCAGCAGCGCAACGAGGGCGGCTCCCAACAGCGTCGCTTTGGGGAAGCGCAGAACGCCTTCGAGCAAGGGGCGGTACATCGCGATCAGGAAACGGTTCAGGGGATTTTTGTGTTCGTCGGGAATCCGTCCGCGAATCAGGTAACCCATCAACACCGGAATCAAGGTCACTGCCAGGCCGGCCGCAGCGGCCATCGCATACGTCTTGGTGAACGCAAGTGGCGAGAACAAGCGCCCCTCCTGCGCCTCCAGGGTGAACACGGGAATGAACGACAGAACGATGATCAGCAGCGAAAAGAACAGCGCAGGGCCGACTTCCGCCGCGGCCTCGCCGATCACGCGCCAATGCTCCTCGCCAACTAGTTTCTTGCCGGGGTGCGCGTGGTTCCACGCCTCGATGTGTTTGTGGGCATTCTCGATCATCACCACCGCGGCATCGACCATTGCACCGACCGCAATCGCGATCCCGCCGAGCGACAGGATGTTGGCGTTTACTCCCTGGTAATGCATCACGACGAACGCAATCAATATGCCGATTGGCAGCGTCACGATCGCCACCAGCGCGGAACGCAGATGAAACAAGAAAACCGCGCAGACAATGGCCACCACGATGAATTCCTCGATCAGCTTGTGCCCGAGATTGGTGACCGCGCGCTTGATCAGGTTCGAACGGTCATACACCGGCACGATCTCGACGCCAGGCGGCAGGCCGGCCTTCAACTTTTCCAGCTTGGCTTTCACCGCCTCGATTGTCTCCAGCGCGTTTTTGCCGGAACGCATGATAACCACGCCACCGGCGACTTCGCCCTCCCCGTTCAGTTCCGCGATGCCGCGCCGCATTTCCGGGCCGACTTGAATGCGTGCGACATCCCCGAGCCGCACCGCGACGCCGGTATCGCTCGTCGTCAACGGAATCTTGCGGAAGTCATCGAGCGATTTCAGATAGCCCGATGCGCGCACCATGTATTCGGCTTCGCCCAGCTCCATGACGGCGCCGCCGGTCTCCTGGTTTGCTCGCTGCACCGCGGCGATTACTTTGCCGTGCGGAATGTTGTAGGCTCGCAGCTTGTCCGGATCGAGCACAATCTGGTACTGGCGCACCATCCCGCCGACGCTGGCAACTTCCGATACATTCGGCACCGCCTTCAGTTCGAATTTCAAGAACCAGTCCTGCAAGGCCCGCAGCTGCGACAGGTCCATCTTGCCGGTCTTGTCGACCAGCGCGTACTCATAGACCCAGCCGACACCTGTGGCGTCCGGCCCCAGCGCAGTCTTCGCCTGGGGCGGCAGGCGCGACTGCACCTGGTTCAGGTATTCGAGCACGCGCGAGCGCGCCCAGTACGGATCGGTGCCATCTTCAAACAGCACGTACACGAAGGAGTCGCCGAAGAACGAATAGCCGCGCACCGTCTTCGCGCCCGGCACCGACAGCATCGTCGTAGTCAATGGATAGGTGACCTGGTTCTCGACGATCTGCGGCGCCTGGCCCGGGTAGCTGGTGCGGATGATGACCTGCACGTCAGACAGGTCGGGAATGGCGTCCAGCGGCGTGCGCGACAGCGACCAGATACCCCACCCGGCAAGCATGACGGTCGCCAGCAGCACCAGGAAGCGATTCGCGATCGACCAGCGGATCAGTTTGGCGATCATTGTGCGCTCCCCGGCCGGTCGCTTTTGATAGGCATGGCCGGCATGGCGTTTTTCGACACCGCGCCGGTGGGTGCGATCACGCTGATCTGGTATGCGCCATCGGTGGTCTGGCGAAACCTGAATGCGACCGTGCCGCCCACCGCGATATTGGCGGGCAGTGCGCCAGCGGGAAGCTTGAAAGCCATCGTCATCGCGCCCCATTGCAGCGTGGCGATCGGTCCGTGCGACAGGGTGATTTCGTCGCGGTCGATTTTTTCGACCCTGCCTTCGCCGCGATGCACCGGACCTTCGGGCGCCTTGCCCTCGTCAGCGGCCGGCAAGGCGCTCATGCGCGTGCTCGTTCCCTTCAGGCTCGCTTCCGAGTCGATCAGGAACTGGCCCGAGACCACCACTTTTTGTCCCGCTTCGAGCCCTTTGCGGATCTCGCTTCGGCCGTTTGCTTCAGTGCCGGTTTCGACATCCACCGGCAGGAATTTCCCCTCGCCTTGCACCACCATCACAACACTGCGCGTGCCGGTCTGGATCACCGCTTCCGACGGTACCGACAACACATCCTTGCCGGGCGCCGCGCTGAAACTGATGGACGCGAACATGCCGGGCACCAGCTGTCCGGACAGATTGGCCAGCTCGACGCGCGCCTTCAAGGTGCGCGTCGAGGCATTCACTTCAGGCAGGATTGCACTGACCTTGCCCTTGAAGACGGTTCCGGGCCAGGCAGGCGTACGCGCGGTCACCGTACTGCCCGGCCCTACCATCGCCGCTAGGTTTTCCGGCACTTCCGCGTTGACCCAGACGGTGCCCAGCCCGTTGATGCGAAACAGCGAAGCGCCCGTCGTCACAGTCATGCCTTCGCGCGCACCCAGTTCGGCGATGACGCCGCCAATTGGCGCCGAGATGGTCAAGCGGGAATGCGCCTTGCCGGTCGATTCGACCAGGCGAATCTGGTCGTCGGTCATGCCGACCAGTCGCATGCGCTGACGTGCCGCGTCCAACAACACACCGCCGGCGTTCGGCATGCGCTTGATCGACAGGTATTCTTCTTGCGCCGCCATCCATTCAGGCACATATAGCTCAGCGAGCGGCTGCCCTTTGCGCACCCGCTCGAGCGGCGCCCGCACATGCAGGCGTTCCACGTAGCCGTTGCTGCGCGCCTGCACCAGCGCCACGTCACGCTCGTTGTAAGCGACGCTGCCGACCGCTTCGACCGGCGCCGACAGCGGGCCTTTGCTGACGTCGGCCGTACGAATGCCCAGGTTCTGCTGGACGCGCGAACTGATGCTGACCTTGCCCTCGTCGCCCGCGTCGCCGGCGTAGACCGGAACCAGTGGCATGTCCATGAAGGGAGACTTGCCGGGTTTGTCGAATTTCTGTCCAGGCACCATCGGATCATGCCAGTACAGAACCTTCTTTCCGGTCGAGCGATCTGTGCCGACAACGCCGGCCGGCGCCGGTGCCGCCATCGACATGCCGCGCGACATGCCAATTCGGTAAAGGCCGTACCCGCCGGCAGCGACCAGGCCTGTCGCAAGCATGGCCAGGAGGAGCATGGTTCGACGCTTCATTGTGTGCCCTGTTTCATCGTGTGCGAATGCGCGCTCGCGCCGTTTTGCGGAAAAAGAAAGTTCAGCTGCGCCCACAGCCGTGCTGTTTCAGCGTCAAGCTGCAATGCCTGAAGCCGCACATCGATCTCACCGCGCCGCGCGGCCAGCACCTCCGGCAGGCTGGCCTTGCCGCCGCGGTAAGCGGTCAGTACGGCCGACGTGCGCTGCTGCGCGAACGGAATCAGTTCGCGGCCATAGCGCGCACTGCGCTCGCGCTTGCTTTCCCATTCATTGATCATGGTTCGCGTTTCGGCAACATGGGCGCGCAGCGTCTCTTCGCGTTCTGCCCTGGCCTGCTCCACCAGCGACAGCTTCGACGACAGTTCGCGATCCTGCCGGTGCTTTTGGTCCCATTGCAGCGGGATCGCCACCCCGACCGAGATCATGTTGGCATATGCTGGCCCGCGCTGTTGAAAAGCCACTTCCACGCTCCAGTCTGCCTTCTTGTTGGCTTGCGCCAGCCGCGCTTCGGTCTGGGCGATTTCTTCCTGTTTCGCCAGCACCGCAATCTGTGGATGATGCGCGAACTGCGCCTCGAGATTTGCCGCATCGATGCCGATCGTATCGACCGAGGGCTTGCCGGCGAGCGGCAATGCTGCCGCCGGGCCAACCCATCGTGCGAGCATGGCCTTCGCATTGCGGACGCGCAGCTGCAACTCGCTGGCGCGATCGTCGAATGAGGCAAGCGCGCTGCGCGCCACGTACAGGTCGGCCTGCATGCCGCGGCCGGAGCGATAAGCGCCTTCAGCGGCCTGCATTTCCAACTGCGCCTGCGCGCCCTGTTCAACAAAGACCGCCGCCATCGCTTCGGCGTAATACCGGTCTAGCCATGCGAGCGCGGTGTCGCGTTCGATGGCCGCTGCCGCCACGTCTTTTTCAGCGAGCGATTTTTCCGCCTCGCGCTCGAACCGCTCACCACGCAGGCGCCGCTTGTCGATGCGGGTGATCTCCTGCATAACGCCAACCCGCCGCATCGTCATGAAATCATTGGTCAAACTGAACCGATCGGTGCGTGTGACCGGCAGATTGTCGACGCCGGCCTTGAGCACCGGATCGGGCAGTTGACCGGCCGCCACCGCCATGTCGCGGGCAGCGGCCACCGCATGGTCTTGCCCGGCAAGTTGGCGCGATCGTTCAATCGCAAGATGGCGTGCCTGGGCCAGGGTCAACGGCAGATCGGTCGCAAAGGCGTTATGGGAAAGCGCAAATGCCCCGAGCAGCGTGACGGGAACGATTCTTGCAACGAAGCGAAGAACCACACGGCGCCCTGAAACGAGCGCTGAAAAAGGGGATGACATGAAACCTCCAGACGGCATTGAGCAACATCGCCTGCGCAGACAGCGCAACGATGACGGATTAAGCGGTCTGGAAGGTTAAATGCGGAAACAGCAGTTGCGAATGGCCAGCGGCGGCGCAGTGCTTCGTTTGAGGAGCACGCCTTCGGGTTGCAATGTGTCGCATTGCGAGACAGACTCTGCGACGCTCAGCACCACTGTCAATTCGGCGGCGACAAACGGCTGCACAAGTGGCACTTGGGGCGTGTCAGCGGTCTGATCCCCCGCTTCGCAATGCGAATGGCACAAGCCAGGCGAGTCCATTTTCATGTCCATGTTTGCGCAGCCGGGTACTTTTGCGCCATCCGTCGCCATCGCAACGGACTTGGCAACGTCCAGGTCCGGGCATGCGTACGCAGCCAGGGCGAGCTGGGTAAACAGCAAGCTGAAGATTGCGATGATCGCCGCGATAACGCGAGATGGCCGGGAAAAGTACATGATGCCTCTATGGTTTGACCACACCATGATATGCAAAAATGACACTGCGCGCAAGGACAGGCGCCTTTTTCGGCTGCCACCGCGCCCTTCGCCCCGTTGCGCGTTCCATTAGCCCTGTTGGCCTTGGAATAGTTGCCGCCCTCAGTGGTCGCGTCGAAAGCGCGTTGCGGCCGGAACGGTGGCGCAACTCACGTCATCTAATGCGATATAGGAAAACACCAGGCAACCATGATCCCTTTACACAATGCAAAACCAGGCGCTAGCCTGAGCGACGAGGCACTGGTCGCGCTTGTCTCCAGCGGCGACGGCGCCGCCTTCGAACCGTTGATGCGGCGGTACAACCGCCTGCTGTTCCGGACCGCGCGCTCGATCATGCACGACGATGCCGACGCCGAGGACGTGCTGCAAAGCGCCTACCTGAAGGCATTTTCGACGCTGCCATCGTTTCGCGGCGAGTCGCGGCTCGCGACTTGGCTGGTGCGCATCGTGATGAACGAAGCGCTGGCGCGGGTGCGCAAGAACCAGCGCCGCGCCGAGATCATTCATCTGGAGGCCCACATGAACGACGACCAGATCGACGCACAGGCCGACGCCAGCGCCACCCGCTCCGAAGAGCCGCCGGCAGCGGCGATGCGGGCCCAGACCCGCCGACTGCTCGAGCGCAAGATCGACGAGCTGCCCGAATCGTTTCGCACGGTGTTCATACTGCGCGAAGTCGAGGAAATGACGGTCGAGGAAACGAGCGACGCACTCGACATTCCGGAAGCAACCGTCCGCAGCCGCCACTTCCGCGGCCGCAGCATGCTGCGCGAATCGCTCTCGCGCGAGGTCGACTTCGCGCTCGAAGAAGCGTTCGGCTTTGACGGCGTGCGCTGCAACCGGATTGTCGCCGGCGTGATCGCACTTCTCGCCAACCCCATCGAATAACTGTTGTTAACCCAGGAGCCCCACCATGAAGATCGCACTTACCACCGCCACCCTGCTCCTCGCCGCTTCCGGCGCTTTTGCCCAGGTCCCAAGCGATGCCCAGATTGCCGGGATCGTCGTCACCGCCAACCAGGTCGACATCGACGCCGGCAAGCTGGCACAAAAAATGAGCAAGAACAAGGAAGTCAAAGACTTCGCCAAGCAGATGATCACCGACCACACGGGCGTGAACAAGCAGGCCACGGCGCTGGTGACGAAACTGCACGTCACCCCGGCCGAGAGCGACATGGCCAGGAGCCTGAAGGCCGGCGGTGACGCCAACATCGCCAGGCTGAAAGCACTCAAAGGGGCAGCCTTCGACCATGCCTACGTCGACAATGAAGTGACCTACCACCAGACCGTCATCGATGCGCTCGACAAGACGCTGATCCCGAACGCTCGGAATGCCGAACTGAAGGACACGCTGGTCAAGGTCCGTCCTGCATTCATTGCGCACCTCGAGCATGCAAAGCACATCCAGACAAGCCTGAAGTAATGGGCCGCGCTCTGCGTGCTCTGTCCTGGCTGCTGCTCGCCGGCGTCGTGGTCGCCCGGTCGCCGGCGGCCGTGGCGGCGCCACGTGGCGCCGTGCACACCGTCGTCATCGAGGGCATGCTGTTCATCCCTGCCACGCTCAAGGTCAAGGCGGGCGACACGGTCATCTGGAAGAACAAGGACGCCTTCCCGCACACCGCCACCTCGGTGGCCAGGCTCTTCGACTCGAAACCGATTGCCTCGGGCGCGAGCTGGAAGTTCGTCGCAACCAGGCGAGGCACATTCGCCTATCTGTGTACGCTTCATCAGACCATGAAGGGGATGCTGACAGTGGAGTAAGGCGCAGCGTTCCCCGCATTGCAAACAAGCCTACATTCGCGTGGTATCCACGTGGTATCAGCGGCACGACAGGTTCGCGGACGGCATCACGCCTGTTGCCAGAACCTTCGAGTATTCCCCGCTCGGAACTCGCGCCAGGATGTCCGGGCGATCGCGCTTTATTCGATGCCGGCCACTTTCACTCGGTGAGCGCGACGGCCTCGCACTGGTGCGGGAACGCGGCATGGATGCGTTGCTCGTGCTTCCCGATGACGAGCAGCGGCAGGAAATTCTCGTTATCGGTGGCAAGCTGTGTCAGGCAAGCTGATTGGCGCGTGCGCAACATTGGCGAACCTGTCATTTCCTGACAGCGCAGGTGTGGATGCCGAACGGCAGGTACACCGGGCAAAAGCGCAACACGCCAGTGGCAAGCAGGATCAGCCCGAGCCAGCCCCATGGGCCGATGGCGCCCATCAGCGTCGCCGCGATCAGGCCCACACCGAGCATGATACGAATTGCACGATCGATACTTCCTACGTTGGCTTGCATGATCTTCTCCTGGTTGGTATGAAGGATGTTCAGGCGCCGGCACGGGCCGGCGGCAGCATCGCCAGCGCCCGCTCCAGCACCTTGATGCGGCGCAGCAGCGTCATGGCGAGGGCGACGCCATTGCTGTCGAGTTCGAAATCGTCGCGCAGCCTGCGCGCCTGGCGCAGCGTCACCACGTGCAGCAAGTGGAAGCAGCGCGGCTCGGTGACCGCATCGGCCGGCCAGATCACGCCGCTCACGACCAGGTCTTCGACTTCATCGACCGACAGCCCGGAGACGTCGGCCAAATGCTCGATGGTGCAGTCCTCGTCCTCGCCCAGCCAGACTGCGTGGGACGCGTGATTCACGGGCAAGCTCATGCTGTCTCCTCCTGCGCGAACAGCGGCCGCGGATCGAAATCGGATGCGACGGCCAGCTGGCGGTACAAGACCCGCTCGGCCTCGCTGGCGGAGGCCGGCACCGTGATGCCGATGACCGCATGCAGCGCGCCCCTGCCGCCGTCGGCGGTACGCAAGCCGCGCTTGGCCAGGCGCAGCTGTTGCCCGGCGGTGGCGCCTGGCTTGACGTTCAGTTCGACCGCGCCGTCCAGCGTCGGCACGCGGATCACCGCGCCCAGCACCGCTTCCCACGGCGCCAGCGGCAGGTTCATATACAGGTCTGCCCCTTCGACCCGGTACAAGCGGTGCGGCGTCAACGCCAGCGCGACATACAGGTCGCCGGCCGGGCCGCCATGGGTGCCGGGCCCGCCCTTCGCGCCCAGGCGCAGGCGCTGTCCGTCCACCGCGCCGGCCGGAACGGTGATGCGGAAGGTGCGGCTGGTGCGATGCGGCAAGCCATGCGCGTCGAGCTCGGGGATCTGTGCGCGCACCTCGATTTCGCCGCCGTGATGAAGCAGTTCGAGCGACACGGCGGCGCTGATCTCGACATCCTGGCCGCGCGCCGCGGTCGGCGCGCGCGCCCTCCCGCCCCGCCCCGCGCGCCCGAAGGCGGCGAACAGGTCGGCCAGGTCGACGTCGTCGTAGCTGCCGGCACCGGCATCGGAATTGCCGTGCCAGCCCGGCGGCGGCGAAAAATCCTGACCAGCCTGTCGCTTGCCAAGCTGATCGTAGGCCGCGCGCTTTTCCGGGTCTTTCAACACCGCATACGCCTCGCCGATCTCCTGGAAGCGCTCTTTGCCGCGCGGATCGGTCGAAATATCGGGATGAAACTGGTGCGCCAGCTTGCGGTAGGCTTGCTTGATCTCGCCCGCGCTCGCGCTGCGCTCGACGCCCATGACCTGGTAGTAGTCCTTGAATTTCACGCTGGTACCGCCGCGCTGCGCAGCGCAAAGCTGGCGCCTTCGACCATGCGCCGGCCAGCCAGCAGCGCCTGCTGCTCGGCTGCGCGGGCGCCGACGCATAGCGGCGAGACGCCCATCGCTTCAGCAATGCAACCGTCGCGCTCGACCAGCAACTGGGACTGCCATTTACCGGGCGCAAGTTCGAATGCGTTGCCGGTAATGACGTAGCCGTTAATCTCACAGGGATTATCAAATAACATCGTGAGCCTTTTATTGGAATTGGCATTCAGTCTACGAACCGCGTCCAATAAATGCGTTGATGTGCATCAAAACTGCCCAGTTGTAGCGAATTGCGAATTTTGCAGGTCCGTCATACCGATCACGATGCCAACTGCGTTGAGCGCACGGGTCGGTCATGCTGCGACACCGAACAGCCTGCCCACGCCAGCAGTGATCGCCATTGCCAGGGCACCCCAAAACGTCACGCGCCAGATGCCCTTGAGGATTCCTGCGCCGCCGGTATAGGCGGCCAGACCACCCAGCGCCACGAGAAACAATAGCGACGCGGCACCAACCACCAGCGCCAGGTATTTGCCAGGCGACAGCCAGGTGCACAACAGGGGCATGCCAGCCCCAATGGTAAATGCCAGTGCCGAGGAGCCAGCCGCCTGCAGCGGCCTGGCACTGGGTACCTCGGAAATGCCGAGCTCGTCGCGCGTGTGGGCAGGGCATCCTTCGCCATCAACTGCCTGGCTAATTGCTGCGCCGGGTCGGCATCGAGACCGCGCCGGACGTAGATGCCGGCCAGTTCATTGGTTTCGCGGCCAGCGTCGCCGGCCAGCTCGGTGCGTTCGCGCGCGATGTCGGCCTGCTCGGTGTCCGATTGCGAGCTGACCGACACATACTCGCCGGCGGCCATCGACATCGCGCCTGCCACCAGCCCGGCCACGCCGGCCACCAGTACGGCGCCATGCGTTGCGTTGGAGGAGGCGACGCCGATGATCAGGCTGGCAGTGGACACGATGCCGTCGTTCGCGCCCAGTACCGCGGCTCGCAGCCAGCCAATGGTCTGCGTGCGGTGGTGTTCGGTGTGGCTTCCTGGCATGCAGACGTCCAACTCAAGATGCCTGCTCGGCTTCGAACTGCGCAGTGTTCGGGCTGAAGCCCGGAACCTTCCCGTCTGTCACGTGCAGCACTTGGCCGGCCAGCGAAAGCGGGGAAAGCAAGGGTGCGGGCATGTGCTTCTCCATCGAGGGATAAATGGCGGGAAACCGGCAGGGATCCGGACGGCAGACAGCGGCGGTACCTTGGCCGCTTCCGGCGCCCTTGGCAAGCAAATCGACAATTTATTAATTGCAAGCTGCTGGGTCGCAGTCTATTGAGTCGACTTATCAAAGTATTTGAGCTGCATCAAATACTCGATGGAGCAGCACTTGCAATAATGAAATATGTTAATGAGGAGCTATTGTGAAATTGAATGACATGAGTCCGCTGGAAAGTATCGCCCAAGGCAAGCCCGGGAGTGCCGTGCCACCGACCGGTCATTCAAATTGCGATGGACCCGAACCGAATCTGCTGGACCTGCAGGTGCAAGGCAGCTTCGCGAAGATGACGGGCGGCGTCTCGCCGATCGCTTTGTCGCTCGCTTTCCAGGACTGGTTCCTGCACCTGGCCGCGTCGCCGGGAAAGCAGATCGAACTGATGACCGGCTTGATCGGCCCCGCCGGCGTGGCGGGCGATGCGCGCTTTGCCGATAGCGGCTGGAACGGATGGCCGTTCAATGCCCTTGCCACGTCGTTTGCCAGCACCGAAAAATTCTGGCAGCAAGCCACCAGCGGCGTGCGCGGGGTGGCGCCGCACCATGCGCAAGTGGTCAACTTCACGGCCAGCCAAGTGGTCGATGCGTTCTCGCCATCCAATTTTTCCTGGACCAATCCCGAAGTGCTGCGGGCTGCGCGCGACAGCAAGGGCCAGAACTACCTGTCCGGCTGGGCCAACCTGAAACAAGACCTCGGCGGGCGCCAGGCGCCCTCCACGGCCCAGGCAGTCGGACGCGATGTTGCGCTGACACCCGGCAAGGTGGTGTATCGCAACGAACGACAGCGAACTGAACCTGCTCGACGCCATGATGTGGGAACAAGGTTATCTGGACGGCGCGCAGATGGGCGGCTCGTTTCAGTTGCTTAACGCGCGCACCATGATCTGGTCGCGCCTCGTGCGCGAATACATGCTCGGCATCCGGCCCGGCCCGAGCGACCTGGCGGCGTGGAACGCGGATACCACGCGCATGCCCTACCGCATGCACAGCGAGTACCTGAAGCGCCTGTTTCTCGACAACGACCTGGCTGCCGGGGCTATTGCGTGAACGGCAAGCCGGTGGCCCCGAAGGATATCAGGGCGCCGCTGTCCGTCCTCGGCACCGAGCGCGACCAGGTCGCGCCGTGGCGCTCGGTCTACAGGATTAACCTGCTGTCCAATACCACGGTCGACTTCGTGCTTGCATCGGGCGGGCACAATGCCGGCATCGTGTCCGAGCCGGGACATGCGCGGCGCAGCTATCGGTTCATGCCGCTGCAGGCGGCAGGCGGCGCCTATGTCGGCCCGGACGAATGGCTGGAGTCGGCGCTGCAGGCCGATGGCTCATGGTGGCCTCATTGGCAAGGGTGACTGGCGGCGCATTCTTCTGCCGCACAGATTGCGCCCCCCTGCCATGGGGCGGGCGTGACCCTGGCCGATGCACCGGGGCTGTACGTGCTGGGCAATTGAGCGCGGCGGACCGGGCTGGGCTTGCACGCGAATACGAGAATGGCTTTCAGAATCTGTCATCGCGCGGCGTTCGCGGATTGATCGGCCGTTGGTCAGACCACGTTGAGCGGGATCTTCAGGTAGCGCGTGCCGTTCGCCTCGGGCTCGGGAAAATGTCCGGCCCGCATATTGACCTGGACCGACGGCAGGATCAGGGTCGGCATCTCCATCGACGCATCGCGCCTGGTGCGCATCGCCACAAACTCCTCCTCGCTGATGCCGCTGCGCACGTGGATATTGTTGGCCCGTTCGTCGGCGACGGTGGTGACGAACTGCACCTCGCGGCCCTCCGGACGGTAGTCGTGGCACATGTACAGCAAGGTATCTTCCGGTAAGCTCAGCAGCTTGTCGATCGAGCGAAACAGCGTACGCGCATCGCCACCCGGAAAGTCGCAGCGCGCCGTGCCATAGTCGGGCATGAACAAGGTGTCGCCGACAAAGGCGGCTTGCTGCGTGTGCTTGCCGACGACATACGTCATGCAGGCCGGCGTGTGGCCTGGCGTGTGCAGGGCGCGGCATTCCAGCTCCCCGATGGCGAACCGTTCATCGTCGGCAAACAACTGATCGAACTGGCTGCCGTCGCGCGCCATGTCGGCGCCGATGTTGAACAGCTTGCCAAACACTTTCTGTACCGTCGTGATATGCCGGCCAATTCCAATCTTGCCGCCGAGCTTATCCTGCAGATACGGCGCGGCCGTCAGGTGATCCGCATGGACATGGGTCTCGAGAATCCACTCGACCTTCGCGTCGAGCTCGGCCACGCGAGCGATCAGCTTGTCGGCCGACGTCGTGGCAGTGCGGCCGGACTTCGGGTCGTAGTCCAGCACGCTGTCGACCAGCGCGCAGTGGCCGGTGGCGGGGTCCAGCACGATATAACTGACTGTGCTGGTGGCGGGATCGAAGAATCCTTCGACGTGGCATTGTGGGCGACTCATGATTTGTCTCTCCTTTGACGGTACCGTTGCATTCGACGATGTTGCTTGCCCGGCCTCGCGACTGCCGGCAAGGTCGGTGCATTGATCATCGCACCAGTTACAATATACAGTATCATAGTTTGTATCTATATATAATATTGTCCACATCATCACTGGCAAAGGATATTGTATGCATTAACCTGTTCAGCTTGACCCCGCTGCGATGCGCTCGGCGGCATCGCGGGCGAGCTTGAAACCATCCTGGCCATTTCTACCCATCCACTCGAAAAGGTAAAAGTTCGCATAACTGATTGATTTTGTAGGCAACGCTGCTATCGGTCTGGCTCGGACTGTGTTCGCGTTCCGTCAATTTTTGAATCAGCCGCAGCCGTTCCTGATCTGCCGTTCCGCCGTTGACTCAGCGCTGGCCGCAGGCGCGCCATGCGTTGCTCGAACGCCTGCCTCTGTTCCGTCCTCTGCCGTGCAGTCGTTTGCTGGTAATGCACGAATTGGACCCGCGTCTGTGTTGGCTGCTGCGTGAGCGAATGCACTTCCGCTGCCCGGTCGACCAGACGCTGCTGCAGGCCGGCATTTTTGGTCTTGGCCCGGCATCCGCATGTGCAACGTTCTGCTGACTTTGCAAATGTCGGCAATATCCAACAGTGAGGCCGCCACCGGTTGTCGGCTTTGCAATTCTAAATTATAATCATTCGCATTTGCGTTTATCGCCAACGTCTGTCTCGCTGTCTCCAACCGATAATGATCAAAAAATGTCGTTTGACTACGCTTGTGCTCGCAGCCTCGCTGGCCGCGTGCGGCGGCTCCGGCACCACCACCGCGCAATCAGGCATAAGTCCAGGATTGAGCCCGGCCGCCCTGCTGGGTGAGAAAGTCTTCAGTGACCAATCGCTGTCGGCGTCGGGCAAGCGATCCTGCGCCAGCTGCCACAATCCGGCGCAGGCGCATGCCCAAACCAACGAGCTTGCGGTCCAGCTGGGCGGGGCGGACGGCACTGTCGCCGGTTTCCGCGCCACACCTTCGCTGCGCTACCTGAACACGAACCCGGCTTTCGCTTTCGATAGACAGGGCACGCCGATTGGCGGCTTCGACCGCGACGGGCGCGCCCAGTCGCTGGCCGAGCAGGCGCAGCGTCCCTTCCTCGCGCCGCATGAAATGGCGAATGCCAGCAAGGAGGCCGTCATCGCGCGCCTGAAGAAGGCGAGCTACGCCGAGCAGTTCAAGCAGCTGTTCGGCGCCGCCATCCTCGACGATGCCGACCAGGCTTTCGACCGCCTGACCTTCGCACTGCAGCAGTTCCAGAGAGAGGATCCGTCCTTCCATCCCTTCGATTCTCGCTACGACCAGTTCTTGGCCGGTAAGGCGACGCTGGATGCGGCCGAACTACGCGGCCTTGCCCTGTTCAACAATCCCGCCAAAGGCAATTGCGCGGCCTGCCACGCCAGCGCGCGCGGCGCCGATGGCGCGCCGCCGCTGTTCACCGACTTCAGTTTCGATAACCTAGGTGTGCCGCGCAATCCGCGCATTCCAGCCACCGTCGATCCGGCTTACTTCGACCTTGGCGTGTGCGGCCCGGACCGCACCGACCTGGCCGCCCGCGCGGACTTGTGCGGCGCATTCAAGGTGCCGACCTTGCGCAACGTGGCGACCCGCAAGGTTTTCTTCCACAACGGCGCCTTCACCAATTTGAAGGACGTCGTCAGCTTCTACGTGCGGCGCGACACCAATCCGGAAGAATGGTATCCGCTGGCGGCCGACGGCAGCGTCCTCAAGTTCAATGATCTGCCGCCCGCATACCGCGCCAACGTGAACACCACCGAAGGCCCCTACAACCGCCAGCCCGGCATGGCGCCGGCGCTGACGAATAGCGAAATCGACGATCTCGGCAAATTCCTTGGCACGCTGAGTGATGCCGACCAACTCCATCCTTAACCCCCTTCAAGAGACCGTTATGAAAAAGAACTTCATCGCCACCGCCGTCGCCGCCGCTTTCCTCGCCGCGCCGCTGAGCGCCTTCGCGGGTGAGACCGAACTGCTGGCGCGCATCGAAAAGATGGCCGCCGAGCTGGAACAGCTGAAGGCCGAACTGAAGGCCAACCAGCGCAAGACCGACAGTATCGAACAACGCCAGCAAGCGATCGTGCAGGCGCCGTCACCCGTTGCGGCACCGGCTGCCGGCCCGTCGACCGTCATCACCGGCTATGGCGAGTTGAATTACAACCGGCCGACCAAGAACGCCAGCGCGGCCCAGACCGACGTGCGGCGCGCCGTCATCGGCATCCAGCACCGTTTCGACGAGAAGACCAAGCTGGTCTCCGAATTCGAGTGGGAGCACGCGATCGCGTCCGCCACCGATGCCGGCGAAAGCGCGATCGAGCAGCTCTACGTCGAGCGCCAGTTCGACAACGGCATGCGCGGCAAGGCCGGCCTGTTCCTGATTCCCGCCGGCCTGCTCAACACGGCCCATGAGCCGACCGCCTACTACGGCGTCGAGCGCAACTTCATCGAGACCGCAATCATCCCGTCGACCTGGCGCGAAGTCGGCCTTGGCTTGTCCGGCGACTTCGCCAACGGCCTGGCATGGGACGCAGGCCTGACCACCGGCTTCGACATCACCAAGTGGGATGCAGCCTCCGGCGATGGACGCGAGTCGCCGCTGGGCAGCATCCACCAGGAAGGCCAGCTCGCCAAGTCGCGCAACCTGTCGGCGCACCTGGCGCTGAACTGGCGCGGCGTGCCCGGCCTGCTGGTCGGCGGCTCCGTCTTCACTGGCAACGCGGGCCACAAGACCGCAGACTTCGCGGCGCCCGATGCGCGCATCACGGTGTACGACCTGCACACCCGCTACACGCCCGGCCACTGGGACCTGTCGGCCGTGTACGCACGCGGCGAGATCCGCAACGTCGATGCGCTGAACCTGACCTTTGTCGGCCAACCGAACCCGGTGCCGGCAAGCTTCGCAGGCTGGTACGCGCAAGCCGCCTACCAGTTGTACAAGTCGGGTGACTACGTTTTCAGCCCGTTCGCACGCTACGAGAACTTCAATACCGCCAAGCGCTATTCGAGCGTGCCGGCCGGCCTTGGCGTGCCGGTCGCCGCGGATGAAAAGGTCTACACTATCGGCGCGAACCTGAAGGTGGGCGAAGGCGTGGTGCTGAAGGTCGACTACCAGAAGTTCGTTGAAGACAAGACGCGCGATCGCCTGAACCTGGGCGTGGGCTTTTCGTATTAAGGCCGCACGATGACCAAACCGCTCCATTGCATATTGCTGGCCGCAGGCGCCGTCGGCGCGCCGGCGTTCGCAACGCAATACCTGACGGCAGAGAAGGCGCAGGCGCTGATGTTCCCCGAAGCGACCGCGTTCCGCCGCCAGGACATCGGGCTCACGACCGCGCAAATGCAGCAGGTCGAAAAACTGGCCGGCGTGCCGTCCCGGTCGGTGAACTGGCGTGTGGTGGCCGCGCTGAAGGGCGATGTACCGATCGGTTATATGGTGCTGGACGAGGTGATTGGGAAGTTTGAACTGATCTCGTTTGCCGTGGGTCTCAATCCCGACGCCAGCGTACGCCAAATTGAAATCCTGACCTACCGCGAGAGCCACGGCGGCGAGATCCGCAATCCGGCCTGGCGCAAGCAATTCGTAGGAAAGCGGGCACCGGGTGGACTGGCGATCGGCGACGGCATTGCAAACATTAGTGGTGCGACCCTGTCGTGCACCCATGTCACCGATGGCGTACGCCGCATCGCGGCCATCGCGCAAATCGTGCTGACAAAATGATGCGGCGTGCCCAGCCCTGGTTGGGCACGCTGGTCGATATCACCCTCGGGCCGGACGCGGACCCGCAGGCCGCGACGGCGGCCTTCGCCGGCGTCGCGCTGGTGCATCGCCTGATGAGTTTTCACGACGCCGCCAGCGACGTCTCGCGCTTCAATCGGGCCGCGGTCGGAGCGCTGATCGAGGTCGATCCGCGCACCTGGGAAGTGCTGCGCCTGGCCGGCCAGGTTGCGGCATCCTCCGGCGGCTGCTTCAACGTCGCCTGCGCGCCGCGTCTGGTGGAATGGTGCTATCTGCCGGCGCCTGCGGAACCGGCTCCCGCGTATGTCCCCGGCAAGCGAACATATGAACTGGAAGCGGGCGAGCGCGTGCGCAAGACGTCCGCCGCATGGATCGATCTCGGCGGTATCGCAAAAGGCTATGCAGTGGACCTGGCGATTGCCGCGCTGGAACAGCATCGGGTCGGCAGCGCCTGTGTCAATGCAGGCGGCGACCTGCGCGTCATCGGCGATACCGACTGGCCGATCGCAATCCGTGCACCTCACGATCCCACGGTGACCGGCGCGCGCCTCCTGCTGCGCAACGCGGCCCTTGCAACGTCGGCGAATTATTTCGCCGCGCGCGGACAGGTGAGTCCATTGGTCGACGGACGCGATGGACAGCCCCGGACGGATAGGCGCAGCGTCACCGTGCGCGCTCCCAGCTGCGCACTGGCCGACGCCTTGACCAAGGTCGTGATGGCAAGCGGCGACGCGTACCATCCCTGCATTGCCGGGTTTGGCGCTTCTGCCTTTATAATCTGAACAATGTCCCATCACAAACACGCTTCCCACGTCAACCTGCGGCTCGAGCGCTGGCATCGCCGCTGCATCTACGCGAGCTGCCTGCTCCTGCTATTGAGTGGTGCGGCCTGGCTGGTCGCGCGGTACTTCCTGCGCCCGGTGGGCCAGTTCGGCGAAACCATCCATCCGATCGAGCCTTGGGCAATGAAGGTGCACGGCGCCGCCACGATGGTGATGCTGTTTTTTCTCGGCAGCCTGATGAACAGCCATATCCGTCGCGCGCTGAAGGCGGGCCGCAACCTGGTATCGGGGTGGATTATGCTTGTCACGATGACGCTGTTGACGCTCACCGGCTTCGGACTTTACTACCTGGCGGGCGAGAGCGACCGGCCTGTATGGTCGCGCATTCATTGGAGTGTGGGTCTCGGCTTGGTCGTCTTGATTGTTATCCATGTGCTGGTGGGGCGGGCTAGCAGACTTAAGCCGGACTGACCGGTGAGGAAAATCATTCCATTACATGAGTAGGGAGTTCTCCGTTTTCGCTAACATCCCGCCGCGCTTCTTTGATCCGGTGCCGTACAAACGGATCGGCGCCGTCGACATACCGCAGCGCCGACTGCACGTTCTTCCAGTCCGCGTACTCCATCGACGTCTTGATGTCCCAGCCATTCGAGGTTGCCCACTGCGCGAAGCCGCGTCGCAGCGAGTGACCGCTGTACTGTGCCGCGGCGGCGACGCCGGCGCGGGCGAACATGGCGCGCAACAGCGGTACCAGGCTGTTGATGTGGAATCCGTCTGTGTCCACATGGCCCCAGCGGTCGACGCTCCGAAAAACTGCCCCCTCGGTCAGGCCGGCCAGCGTCACCCATTCAATGTACGCGCTGACCGGGCACAGCCTGGCTAACGCCGGGGCCTTAAAGGTGCTGCCCTTGTGGCTGTGGTCACCCTTGGTCTGCGGCAGGAAGCAGGACATTCCCTCGCCCGGCACCACGTCAATGTACTCGACCGGCAGCCGAGTCAGTTCGTCGCCGCGAAACCCCCGCCAGAAACCAAGCAGCAGCAAGGCCCGGTCGCGCGTGTGGCGCAGCTGAGCGGCTTTGTCGCCAGCGGCCGCAGCGGTGACGATCGCTTGGTCCATCCATAACGCCAGCGCATGGGCAATGCTGGTGAGCGGCCTGGCGCTCGGCGCGGTGCGACTCGGCAGCGCCGTCGGGACCGACCTGCTGCGGGCCGGCCTGTGTGACCTTATTGATGGACGAAGTGCGGTTCGCGTTTTTCAACGAACGCGGTCATGCCCTCTTTTCTATCCTGCGTGGCAAACGTGGCGTGGAAAGTGCGGCGCTCGAACAGAACGCCTTCCCGCAAGGTCGTTTCATAGGCGCGGTTGACGGCCTCTTTGGCCGCAATGGCAATCGGCAGCGACATCCCGGCAATCACGGTCGCAGCGTCCAGTGCCTCGTCATTGAGTTTATCGAGCGGCACGATGCGCGAAACGAGTCCGGCCCGCTCCGCTTCCACCGCGTCCATGATGCGCCCGGTCAGTACCATGTCCATCGCCTTCGATTTCGATACCGCGCGCGGTAGCCGCTGCGAGCCGCCGGCGCCGGGAATGGTGCCGATCTTGATTTCCGGCTGGCCGAATTTCGCGTTGTCGGCCGCGATAATGAAGTCGCACATCATCGCCACTTCGCAGCCGCCACCCAGCGCGTATCCCGCCACCGCGGCGATCACCGGTTTGCGCACCTGCAGCATCGTTTCCCAGTTCCTCGAAATGAGGTCATCCTTGGTCACGTCGTTGTAAGTCAGCTTCTGCATCGCGGAGATGTCGGCGCCGGCCGCAAACGCTTTGCTGCTGCCGGTCAGGATGATGCAGCCGATGTCATCGTCTTTTTCCATCGCGATCAGCGCGGCGCCCAATGCGTCCATCAACGCGTCGTTAAGCGCATTCAAATGCGACGGCCGATTGAGCTGGATGATGCCCACTCGGCCTTCGATGCGGGTGATTACGAGACTGTCATGCATGATCGCTCCTGGAAAATGAATAATTAGTGTGGCTGGCGCGATTCGGCCAGCTTCAGCGCGCGGCGCATGATTTTGCCCGTCGCCGTCATCGGCAGCGAGTCGACGAACGCGATCTCTCTCGGGTATTCGTGCGCGGCCAGATGGTCCCGTACAAACTTCTGGATCTCCTTGACCAGTTCTGGCGAAGAAGCGTGGCCAGGCTTTAGCACCAGGAATGCCTTGACGTTCTCGGTCCGCACTTCGTCCTTGACGCCGATGACCGCCGCCAGCTGGACCGCCGGATGGCGCATCAGGCATTCTTCGATCGGGCCCGGCCCGATGCGATAGCCTGCACTGGTAATGACGTCGTCATCGCGGCCCAAATACGTGATGTAACCTTCGGCATCGATGGAACCGAGGTCGCCCGACAGCAGGAATTCGCCGGCGAATTTCTCCTGGGTCGCCTCCGGGTTATGCCAGTAGCCGAGGAACATGACGGGATCGCCGCGGCGAACGGCGATGCTGCCCGTGGTACCCGCGGGCAGCACCGCGCCGCCGCTGTCGACAATCTGCACGTCATGCCCAGGCACTGCCCTGCCGATGGTGCCGGCCCTGGTCGGATACAGCAGCGACGACGACGACACCGTCAGGTTGCACTCGGTCTGTCCGTAAAATTCGTTGATGGTGAGGCCAAAGACTTTCTGGCCCCACGCGATCAGGTCGCCACCGAGCGACTCGCCGCCACTGGCGATCGAGCGCACGTGATAATTCCATTTTGCGGCCGGCTGCTCGACCGAGCGCAGCATCTTGAGCGCTGTCGGCGGGAAGAAAACGTTTCGCACATTGTGTTTGGCCAGCAGCGCAAATACTGCTTCGGGCTCGAATTTCTCGAGACGTTTGGCCAATACCGGCACGCCGTGATACAGCGACGGCATCAGCACGTCGAACAAGCCGCCAATCCAGGCCCAATCGGCCGGCGTCCAGAACAAATCGCCCGGTTGCGGAAACTGGTCGTGCGACACTTCCACACCAGGCAAATGGCCAAGCAGCACGCGATGCGCATGGAGCGCGCCTTTCGCCTTTCCGGTCGTGCCGGAGGTATAGATAATGATGGCCGGGTCGTCGGCCAGCGTCGGCGCAAGGGCGAATTGATCGGACTCCGAGCGGATACTCGACCACAAACACCGCGTTTCGGCGGGGTGTGCACCACCATCCTCCGCTACATGAAACACTTCCTTCAGCGCCGGCAGCCTTGGCCGCAAATTACCCATTTTGGCCATGCCGGCCGGGTCGGTGATAAGGATTTTCGCTTCGCTGTCGCCCAAACGATATTCGATGGCATCGGGGCCGAACAGATAAAACAAGGGCACGGTGACGGCGCCGATTTTATACGCGGCCACGTGCGCGAGCAGCGTCTCGACCCCTTGCGACAGGAATATGCCGATTCGGTCGCCACGTTGCAGGCCGGCCGCTACAAGCGCGTTGGCCAGCTGATTGGAAAGCGCCTTGATCTCGTCGAACGAGTAGCGGACGACGTGGCCGGATTTGTCTTCGCAAATGAGAGCGGTCTTGCCTGAACCATCTGCCCACTTGTCGCAAACCTCATGACCGATATTCAAATGGCTCTCCACGTCCCAGAGATACTGCGCTTTCCCGTCTGCTAAATAATGTTGAGGTCCAATCATCGTTGCGCTCGTGTCTTTATCAGTTGGAATTAGCTAACGTGGCGCTATCGTAGCACCGCACGGCAGGTGCCGTGATAACCCGAAAATTACCCGGATTGGATGACGCGCGAGGCGGTGGTGTCCGGCTAGCCACAGATTGCGCCCGCGCACAGCAAAGGCGTGTAAAAAATGTAACTTTCAGTCAGCCTGTACGGTACAATATTTTTGCATTCCGCCGATCGTTGCCCTTTCCCATCTGCCTTCCCCGGGGATCGAAGTGAACAGAATCGTCTTCCTCGTGTCGTTGCTGCCGATCGTGGCGCAAGCCGGATTCGCCGCGCCGGTCGACGCCGCCGAGTTCGCCGCCATCACCTATGCCGAGCAACCCGTGCGCTTGCTGCGCGACAAAGCGTTTTACCTGGCCGCTCGCGGCGCGCGACTGCAAAGCGGCGATATTGTCGAGTCCGCTACCAGCACGATCCAGATTGCCGGCTGGGGCGCCAGCACCGTGGCGTTCGGCCCGGCGTCGCGCCTGTACCTTACCAACGGCGCCGGCGGCACTGATTACGTGTTGCTGTCGGGCTGGATGAAGCTGCAGTCGCGCGCGCCCAAGGATGCACTACCGGTTACCGCCGGCACCAGCGGCGCCAGGTTCGATGCTGCCGGCGTTTCCGTCATCGTGCGCGCCGCCGCCAGGACCGAGCTGTTCGTCGAATCGGGCGAGGCCGGCGTCGACGAGCTCGATGCCGGCAAGGTACTGCGCCGCACCACCGTCAAGCGCGAACACTACGCAGCACGCAACGGCGCCGAGCCGCTCAAGACGGCGGTTCGCGCACCCAAAGAGTTTCTTGGCGCGATGCCACGCGTGTTTCTCGACCCGTTGGTGGCAGTCGGCGCCAAGGCCGCTGCGACCGAGCCCAGGCTCGAACGGGCAGTCGCGCTGGTCGACGTCGCGCCGTGGGTGGCGGAGCACGCCGACCTGCGCCAGGCAATGCAGCGCCGCTTCCAGGCGCCGAAACAGCCCGCCGCGGCGCCGCAACACGTCCACAACATCATTTACTAACGCTAAGGAGTCTCCATGAGATTGTCGCTCGCGGCCAAGTTCAATGTGGTGTTCCTGACGATATTCGCGATCGGCTTCATCGGCGCCAGCGTCGTCACCAACGACCTGCTGCGCAATAACGCGCGCGAGCAGACGCTGCAGCAGGCGCGCGTGCTGATGCAGTCCGCGCTGGCCGCGCGCTCCTACACGTCGGCGCAGATTTCGCCGTTGCTCGAAACGCGCCTCAAGTACGAATTCCTGCCCCAATCGGTGCCGTCGTTTGCCGCCACCGAGCACCTCAACCAGCTGCTCAAGGCCTATCCCGACTTCAGCTACAGGGAAGCGACGCTCAATCCGACCAACCTGCGCGACCGCGCCGCCGACTGGGAGGCCGACCTGGTCAACACCTTGCGCGCCAAGCCGACGACGTCCGAGCTGGTCGGCCAGCGCAATACCTCGGTCGGGCCGGCGCTGTACGTGGCGCGGCCGCTGCAGATCACGAGCGAAGCGTGGCTGCGCTGCCACAGCGTGCCCGACGCGGCGCCGGCGACGATGACCGATATTTACGGTCGCAACAACGGCTTCGGCTGGAAGCACAACGAGATCGTCGGCGCCCAGGTGGTGTCGGTGCCGATGGCCGTGCCGCTGCAGCGCGCCAACGCCATGCTGCAGACGTACATGCTGTCGACGCTCGGCATCTTCGTCTTCCTGCTCATCGCCCTCAACGTCATGGTCCACATGTTCGTCACGCGCCGCATTGCCGCGATGTCGCGCCTGGCCGACGAGGTCAGCATGGGCAAGTTCGATGCCGAACAATTCGAAGCGAAAGGCAACGACGAACTGTCGGCGCTGGCGCGCTCGTTCGCCCGCATGCGCACCAGCCTGGCGAGCGCGATGAAGATGCTGGAAGAATAAAGCGGAGCATGGCGGCATGATCGAGCGGCTCGGCAAATACCGGATCGACAGCGTCCTTGGCAAAGGCGCGATGGGCGTCGTCTACAAGGCCTACGATCCGCTCATCGCGCGCACCGTCGCGCTCAAGACGATCCGCAAGGAGCTCTTCAGCGAAGGCCAGCAAGCCGAATTGATCGGCCGCTTCAAGAACGAGGCGCAGGCCGCCGGCCGCCTCAATCATGCCAACATCGTCACCGTATATGACTACGGCGAGGACAACGAGTCGGCCTACATCGCCATGGAATTCGTCGACGGCGCCGGCCTCGATACGCTGATAAAGCAGGCGCGCCCCACCCCGCTGGTGCACCTGGCCGCCTGGATGGGCGATCTGCTGCTGGCGCTCGAATACGCCCATTCGCGCGGCGTGGTCCACCGCGACATCAAGCCGGCCAACCTGCTCCTGGCCGGCAGCGCCCACGTCAAGGTCAGCGATTTTGGCATCGCCCGCATGGAGTCGTCGACCTTGACGCAGACCGGCTCGATGGTCGGCACGCCGAGCTACATGTCGCCCGAGCAGTTTCGCGGCGACCCGGTTGACGGCCGCGCCGACGTCTTCTCCGCCGGGATCGTGCTGTACCAGATGCTCACCGGCGTGCGGCCGTTTGTCGGCAGCGCCACGGTGGTGATGCAGCAGATCCTCAACGACGAGCCGCCCCCGCCGTCCGCGCTGCTGCCGGCGCTCGGCCGCGGCTTCGACGAGGTGGTGGCGCGGGCGATGGCAAAGGCGCCGTCGGCCCGCTTCCCGTCGGCGCGCGCCTTCCTCGACGCCCTGATCGCTGCTGCCCGCAGTGGCGGCGGCGCCGATCCCGACGCCACCACGCTGGCCGCCGGCGAGCGCACCGTGGTGACAGGCGGCGTGTCCTCATCCGGCGCCGTGGCCACCAACGGCGCCGACACGATGACGCCGTGGAAGGTCGAATCCTTCCCCGAACTCGAATCGGTGCTGTCGCGCCAGATCGGCCCGATGGCGCGGCTGCTGCTGCGAAAAGCCGGCTCGAAGGCCGACAGCATGGATGAACTGTGCGAGCTGCTGCTGCAGCACATTCCGTCGCAGCATGGTCGCAGCCAGTTCTGGGAGGCGGTCGAGCTGGTGAAGAAGAAGCTCGCCGCCAATGGAACCGGCGGCGGCAAAGCTGCCAGCAACGCGCGCGCGCGGCCCGCAACGGACGTCGGCAGCACCGCGGCGCAATCGGCGATCCTCACCGCCGAACCGCTCGATTATGCCTACGCCGAGCGCGTCGCCCTGCGCCTGACCCGCTTCATCGGCCCGATCGCGCGCGTGGTGGCCAAGCGCGCCGCGCGCCAGACCGGCGACCGGGCCGAGTTCCTGCAACTGCTGGCCGTCCAGATCGAATCGACGGCCGAACGCAGCCGCTTTCTGGCCGAAGCCGGCGCCGACTGAGGCCATCCAATGACGCCGCCCCTTGGCCCCAGCCTCCTGCATCGCCTGCCCTTGTGCGTGGCGTTCGGCGTGACCGACATCGGCCCGGTGCGCCGCCACAACGAGGATAACTTCCTGATCGATGAAGCGCTGGGACTCGTCATGGTGGCCGACGGCATGGGCGGGCACGCCGGCGGTGAGGTGGCCAGCGCCGGCGTGCTCGAAGCGCTGCGCGAGTATCTCGAGGCGCACGCCGGCGATGCGGCCGGCGCGGACATGATTCTGTCCGATCCGGACGCCACCTGGTCCGACCCCATCATGCGCGCGGTCGCCCTGCTGCACGATGCCATCGGCGCGGCCAACCGCGTTTTGTATGCGCAGAACGTGGCGCAAGGCTGTCACGAAGGCGAAGGCATGGGCGCCACGCTGACCGGTTTCTGGCGGCCCGGCGCCGACGAGCCGCTGACCTTGTTCCATGTCGGCGACAGCCGGCTGTACCGACAGCGCGGCGGCCGGCTCGACCAGCTGACCAGCGACCAGACCCTGTACCAGCAGGCGATCGACGCCGGCGCCATCCGCGACCTCCCGGCGCGCAACGTGCTGTTGCAGGCGATGGGACCGTCGCCGACGGTGGCGCCCGAGGTGCGCACCATCTTCGCCGAGCCGGGCGACCTGCTGATGCTGTGCAGCGACGGCCTGCACGGCTGCGTGCCGCATGGCGACATCGAGGCCGCACTGGCCGCGGCCAGCGCGGCTGCGCTGGAAGCGGTCTGCCGCCGGCTGATCCAGCTGGCCAAGGACTGCGGCGGCCGCGACAACATCACCGTCCTGCTGGCGCTGTGCGAAGGCTAGTCTGGCCCCGTCGCCGTCCTTGCGCACGCGGGGACCCCATCCCGCAGCGACCAGTCGCCATCAAGCAGCGCCGAAAACGCCGGCAAGCCGCGGCACACCACCAAACAAGGCGCCACCTCTGCCGATCCATCGGTCCACCACAAGCTGTGCCCGTCGAGCGCCGCCGCCGCAATCGCCGCGAACAGTCTCGCATCCAACGCCTGCCCGTGCTCGAACGACAACACCGCCGGCGGCGCCTTGGCCGGCTCCGGCGTCACCAGCGCGCACAGCGCCGCATCGAACGCGTCGAGCGCAAAGTCCTCACGCAACGCCGACAGCGCCAGTTCCTCCACCCGCTCATACCAGTGGCCCTGCTGCGCCAACTGGTCGAGCAGCGCGCCGCCCTCGCCGGCGACAGTCAGCGGAGAATGCCGCCCTACCCGGTCAACGCTGGGCATCAGCACGCCAGCCCACGCGTGGTCATCGCATACACCGGCCGCCAGCGCGAACCGCCAGATCGGACTGCACAAATAAGTGGCCAGCCAGCGCTCCCCTAACGCCTGGCGGCTGGCCTGCAAGCCTGCCTGCAGCCACGCGTCCCACGGCTGCTGGAACGACGGCGCCAGTCGCCGCGCCACAAAGTCGCCGTGCGTGCTGACTTTGCCGAAGAAGCCCGCCATGCCTACCATCCCGTCGGGCAGCGGAACTGCTCCAGCGCGTCGCGCCGGAACGGATTGATCACGCTGCTGGCGGTCATGTCGTAGACGACCTTGCGCCCGTCGAGGTCGAAACTTACTTTGTCACGCTCGCCCTGCGCGCTCGGCTCGAGCTGGCCCCTGTCGAGCATGCGGAACCAGGCCCACGGCCCGTCGCTGCGCAGTTCGGCGCGTAGCGCGGGCGTTGCCTCCAGCCGCACCTGGCCGCTGCCCTTCCCGCTCGGCAGCGCGATCGCCACCGGCCGCGCCGAGGTTCCGGCCGCATAACTGACCACCTGGCCGTCGATATCGAGCTGCACCCGGGTCAGCGCCGGATCGGCGGCGACCGGGTTTAATTCGAACCGCAGGCCTGGCTGGCGGCCGCCGGCGCCGAAGAACATGTCGCGCAGCCGAGCGGCGCGCTGGAACTGGTTCAGCACCTCCTGCGAAATGCCGATCGACGACGCGCCGCTGCTGCGCCAGTGCCACTGGCTGCCGGCCATATCGACCTGGGTCGCTAGGTTCCGCGTGAAAAAATCGTCCATCACGCCGCCGGGCGCGAAGAATTTGCCGAAGTCTTCCAGCGTGACTTCCTTGCCGGCGCCGCGCACCAGCGGATAGCGGCCGGCGATCGCCGCCTGGCAGAACGCGGCGGCGCCGGCGTTCCACGCCGCCTGCAGGCGCGCCCGTTCGCTACCCAATGTCAGGATGGCGCCGGCGTTGTCGATATTTTTCAGCATGCCGCCAAGCGGCGCGGGCTTGCCGTCGGCTTCCCGCTTGACCCGCTGCAGCACCTCGGCCGATGGCGCCGGCGCGCCGCCGCGGCGCGCGTTGTCGGCGGCGTCGTCCGTTATTACTTTCGCGTCTATGTGTTATTTCTGGCCGCATCCCGGCTGGCCGGTCTACTCATCGTTCGCCGGGTTGCGCAACGGCCGCAGCTCGCCCTTGGTCACCGCGTCCGGCACCGAGAACGAATACCGGCCGAGCATGTTTATGCTCATGCAGCAACGGCGACAGCCTGGCCACGTCCTCATCCCGGACTTCGAAGCCGTCGGCGCGCAACTGGTTCAATGCGGCCTCCATATAGCTTGTGTTCCACAGCACGATCATGTTGAGCACCAGGCCGAGCGCACCAAGCTGGTCTTCCTGGCCTTCGCGGTATTGTTGGCGCAGTTCGCCGCGCTTTCCGTGGAAGACAGCGCGGGCAACGCTATGCCGTCCCTCGCCACGGTTGAGTTGAGTCAGCGTGCCACGGCGCTTGGCTTCGTCATCGATGTACGTCAGCGTGTGCAAGGTTTTGTCGATGCGGCCGAACTCTGCGATGGCCTGGGCTAGTCTGGTCGGCCGCTCGCCCACCTGGAGCGTGCGCATAATGCCCGCAGCCGGCACGCGGCCGAGCTTGAGCGAGCCGGCCAGGCGCAGCATGTCGTCCCAATGCGGCTCGATCTGGAGGTGGATATTGTGTCCGGATACAGAATTGAGCAGCCCGTAGTCAGCCTTCGAGTCGATCCTCCAGAAGCGCGTGCCGCCAACATCCGCCAAGCGCGGGCTGAATCGGTAGCCGAGCAGGCGAAACAATCCGAAAACCACGTCGCTGTAGGCGCCCGTGTCCGTCATGATCTGGGTCGGCTGAAGGTCGGTCTGCTGTTCCAGGACGACGGCCAGCAGAACCAGGCTATCGCGGAGCGTGCCCGGCACCGTGATGTCGTTCAGTCCGGAAAACTGATTCGATATCAGGTTGTACCAGGTCACGCCGCGCCCGACGCCGAAGTATTTCGGGTTCGGCCCGGAATGCACTGACCGCACCGGCACCACAAACCGCATGCCATCGGCCGACGCGACCTCTCCGCCACCCCACACGCTGGTCAGCGCCGAACGGCTCTGCGCGGCGACCAGCAGTGTGTTCGCCGCAGTGATGGTGTCGTCGCGTAGATAGTTCTGGTCCACCCATGACAACCTGTCGCGCTTGAGCGCAGGCACGTCGCCGCGAATCAGTGGCTCCGGCCCCGTGTTGCAGGCCTCGCCCATCAGGACGGCACAGATACTCACATGCAGATCGGAAGCGCGCGCGGTGCGCTCCGATATGTGGGTGAAGGCGTCCGTAAAACGGGTACGAGCGGCGATCTCCAGGATCAGTTCCGGCAGATCAACGCGCGGCAGCATGCCTGTGACCTTGGCGCGCAGTGCGATCAACGACGCCGGCTCATCCATTTTATCCAGAGGACTGAGCACCAGTTCTTGTTTATCTCCCACCTTCTCAAATCGCACGGCCGGATTGTCGGGCAACCTGGCGGCGACAGCCTGGTAGGTGCGGTCCAATTCATCGGCCAGTGCAGTCAAGGTCGGTCCCGGCACCGCCGACAGGCCCAGCGTGCGGCAAATGATCGGGCGCGTGGATTCCCATTCGACGCTATCGAGCAGGCCCGCGCGCGGATCGGCGTAACGCCAACTCGGAGCCACGAACACATCGCGCCGGCGCAGCGCGATACGCAATTCGAACAAAACGCAGAAAGTGTAAGCGTGGAAGTCGATGGCGTCATCCTCGCGCAGCACATGGCGTTGCCAGGCCTCGGTGATGATGTCGCGCGGCGCGTCGTTACCATGACGCTTCACCGTCATGGTGGCGCGAAGCCAGCCGAATGCGGCGATGAATGGCTCTCCTGCGGCATTCGCGCCAAATTGAATGTGTTCAGCCAGCGCGGGCAGGAAGCGCCGCACGGTCCTGTACTTGGCATCGAGCTCCTGGTAGTACACGTTGTCGGTCGGCCGAATTAGCTTGTTGACGCCGGCCAGGGCCAGCGCGAGCGCGTCCGGCGAAATCCGCACGAACAACTGGTTGCGCAGCTCGGCATCAGGCACGGTGTCGTCCAGCAGCATTTGACAAGCGCTGGCGAGGGTGGCCGCCGCCTCGTCAAGGTCTTTGAGCGATCGGAGGCGCGATTTTCTGTCGGCCTTCACGGCATCACCGAAAAGCTCTCGCAAAGAGCGTACAGCCACCTGGTTAGGCGGAAGGCGATCAGGGGTTCCGTGAAGTCCACATAGCCGTAGGTTGCGCGAATCTCCGTCGCGTGCTGCCAGCGCTGCTCGCCGGCACTGTAGGCGCTCGCCTTGTCCAACGCCTCGATGCGCAGCTGCTTGGCCAGCGTCCGCAGCACGGGCTGTGGCACGGCCAGCGGGTCTTCCAAGAACGTGCCAAGGTAGCGCACCGTCCCGAGTTGGACCGCGAAGCCCAGCCGATTGTGCGCACCGCGCTTCTGCGCGATCAACGCATGGTCTGTGTCGTCCAGGTGGAAATACCGGGCGAGGTCGTGGGGCGACGGCGGACCGACGTAGCGGCCATAGTTTTCGCGTTGATCGTTCGAGAGAAAGCTGACTGGCATGAGTTCTCCTACCAAGCGGTGACCGGGCAGTATGCTTCGAATTTCGTAATTGCTAAAAGTGCGATCTTGAAACCACTCGCCTGGGGTTGTGGCTGCCGCGCCCTTTTAAGTCGTACGGTATTCTCTATTTTTCATAGACATCCTGGGGATAAAGGGTGATGAGGTGGACGGATCACAACGTCCCAGAAACTTTAAGGTTGCCATGAGGCAACTACTGGTATATCCTTACTTGGCTGCATTTGGCGTTACGCCTTACCTTTTCATTTTCTCATTTTCTATCACCGCGACCCTGCCCCTGTTGCAACCGTCACATTAAACCCTCCAGTTCGAAGTCTCAAACGGTCCCAATCCCGTCCCGTCCCGTCCCGTCCCGTCATTTCAAGAAGTATCTATCGCCGCATGCGCCGCAGGGCATATTTGCGCTCCTGCGTATTCAATATGCATATATTTTGCGTGCTACCCACGCGAAAAGGGATAAATGAAACATTCAACCTTACTCACCGTTTCCAGCGTGGAACTCGGCGTCGCCGGGACGCGGCCGCACCATTTCGAATTTCTCGCTTTTACCTTGGGCCAGGATGAATACGGTATCGATATTCAGAAGGTGCAGGAACTGCGCGGCTACGATGCCGTCACGCGCATCGCCAATGCCCCCGAGTTCGTCAAGGGCTTGGTCAACTTGCGCGGCATCATTGTGCCGATCGTCGACATGCGCATCAAGTTCAAACTCGGTACACCGAATTACGACCAGTTCACGGTCGTCATCATTCTGAACATTGGAGGTCGCGTGATGGGGATGGTGGTCGACAGCGTCTCGGACGTCATCACGCTGACGCCCGAACAAGTCAAGCCTGCCCCGCAGATGGGTTCGGCGCTCGATATAGACTATCTGATTGGCTTGGGCACGCTGGACGAACGGATGCTGATCCTGGTCGACATCGACCGACTGATGTCGAGTGCGGAATTGGGGTTGATTGAAAAGCTGGCTGCGTGAGCCGGCCATCCAACCAGGCGTCGAACTGACTACATTGAATTGAACGACAGAATTTTACAAACTTGAGGAGTACGACGTGAGATGGTTTTTTGACTTGAAGATTTCCGCGAAATTAATGGGTGCGTTTCTGGCGGTGTTGTTGCTGACCATCTTTCTTGGTGTGTTCTCGATTCTTCAGTTGAGCAAGGTCAACGAGGTCGCCACGGCAATGAAAGTCAACTGGATGCCGAGCGTGCGGGTCGTCTCCGACATGAACACGAATACATCCGATTTTCGCGTCGCGGAACTACAACATATCTTGTCTACCGATGATAAGGAGATGGCGAAATACGAGAAAGACATGACCACGGTTGCGGCGGAGTTCGAAAAGAACAATGTCGAATACGTGAAGCTAATTTCTTCGCCGGAAGAGCGAAAAATATACGACGGATTCAAAAAGAATTGGGACGAATATCTAGTAGAGCACCAAAAAGTGCTTGCTCTATCTCGTGTCAACAAAAACGATGAAGCCAAGGCACTGATTCGTGGAAAATCACAGACTCAATTCGATAAAGCCAGTGGCGATTTGCTCAAATTGGTGAGTTTGAACGTAACCGGGGCCAAAGAAGCCAGCAATGAGGGCGATCTACGATATGCCAATTCCCGCCTATGGATCATTGGCGTACTGGTTGTAGCTGTGTCCCTCGGCCTGCTATTGGCCATCTGTATCGCCCGCGTAATTTCAGGCCCGCTAAAAATCGCCTCGGAGGTCGCCGCCCGTGTAGCGGCAGGAGACCTCACCAGCAAGATCGAAGTCACTAGTAAAGACGAAACCGGCAAACTGATGCAGTCCCTGAAAGACATGAACGCCAGCCTGATCAAAATCGTCGGCGAAGTGCGCAGCGGCACTGATACCATCGCCACCGCCTCGAGTCAGATCGCGACCGGCAACCTGGACCTGTCGTCACGCACAGAGCAGCAGGCCAGTTCGCTGGAAGAGACCGCCTCATCGATGGAAGAGATGACCAGCACCGTGAAGCAGAACGCCGACAATGCGCGCCAGGCGAACCAGCTGGCCGCTTCTGCCTCCGCGGTGGCCATCAAGGGTGGGGCTGTGGTGGCGCAAGTGGTCGACACCATGAGCTCGATTAACGAGTCGTCGAAGAAGATCGTCGACATCATTGGCGTGATCGATGGCATCGCATTCCAGACCAACATCCTTGCGCTGAATGCAGCAGTCGAAGCGGCCCGTGCCGGCGAGCAAGGCCGCGGCTTCGCCGTGGTTGCCTCCGAAGTGCGCAACCTGGCGCAGCGTTCGGCGGCGGCAGCGAAGGAAATCAAGGGCTTGATCGGCGATTCGGTCGAGAAGGTCGAAGCCGGCACTAAGCAGGTCGGCCAGGCCGGCGCAACGATGGACGAGATTGTCGACAGCGTCAAGCGCGTGACCGACATCATGAGCGAAATCACGGCCGCGAGCCGCGAACAGACTTCCGGAATCGAGCAGATCAACCAGGCGATCAGCCAGATGGACCAGGTCACGCAGCAAAACGCCGCACTGGTGGAAGAGGCTGCTGCGGCAGCGGAATCGCTGCAGGAACAGGCCGGCACGTTGGCGCAGGTAGTGAGCGTGTTCAAGCTCGATAGTGTCGACACCGCGTCGACAATGCGAAGTGGCGCGGTCGCACCCAAGGCGGCAACTGTGACGACGCGCGCCGGCAAGTCGACGTGGGTACGTCCCGTACCAGCGAATTCAACGCGCCCAGCGGCACCGGTAAGGCGATTGGCGGTCGCATCTTCGGCGGCGGATAGCGCGGACTGGGAAGAATTTTAAACGAGCCATATTGCTGCGAAGTGATTGGAACGTGGTGGCCAGGGGTTTGGAGCAGTTCGCATCCAACCCCTGTGCCTCAATAACGGGCCATTTGCACATAAACATTCGCATGCTATTTTAGTTAGTGTTGGCTACTTATTTTTCGATAGCGGCAAGTGAGAAGAGTATAATTCGTATCCGATTTTTAATATCGCAATGTGAAATATGTCACCGCATACGCACGTTGAGCTTCAAATGGCCGTACTCAGGCTCGATTCATCGTCCTATGACTGTAAGCTACAAATTAGTGACTTTCGTCGCACAATGGACAATGCTTGCGACAATGGCCTCATTACACTTCGTCAATGGCGAAAGCTATTCGATCAAGTTGCACCAGTCCAATCTCGCTGCACACGCCATTGACACTCTACGACACCGGCTGCCTTATTTTAATACCTTAAGTACGCGCAGGCAGCGTTGACTTCTTCTGGAATGTCAATCTAGACTATACCCTAACCTGATGTCAGAAGACCTCAGCGCGAGTCGTCAGGATAGGGTCATAATCGCAATTACTTGACATGCACCTTGAACGGTCATAGAGTCTTTCCTGACACATCTTGTTAAGGAGGCACGTTTTGCGAGGTCAAACGCATCGGTTATGTCCGGGTCAGCAGTTTCGACCAAAATCCAGAGCGTCAGCCCGATCAGGTCCAAGTAGACAAGTTGTTCACCGATAAGGCTTCGGGTAAGGACACACAGCGGCCGCAGCTCGACGCCTTGCTGTCGTTCGCCCGCGAAGGCGATACGGTAGTGGTGCACAGCATGGACCGTCTGGCGCGCAACCTGGACGATCTGCGCCGGCTGGTGCAGACGTTGACCAGGCGCGGGATACGAATCGAATTCGTCAAGGAATGCCTGAGCTTCACCGGTGAAGACTCGCCGATGGCGAACCTGCTGCTGTCGGTCATGGGGGCATGCGCGGAGTTCGAGCGGGCATTGATCGGCGAGCGGCAACGCGAAGGGATCGCATTGGCCAAGCAGCGCGGCGCCTACCGAGGGCGCAAGAAAGCGCTGGCGGACAACCAAGTCGACGAGCTGCGCCGCCGCGCTGGTGCCGGCGAGCAGAAATCAACACTTGCGCGTGAGTTCGGCATCAGTCGGGAGACCCTGTATCAATACCTGAAAGTGGCGCCAGCGGCTTAACCCGGTTTTCCGTTCCACTGCACCTCAAACCCCTATTTCGATACGTCTGACCTGCGCCTGCGCCAGAGCGCCATCGGCCTGCGCGTTCGCAGCGTCAACGGCGGCTGGGTGCAGAACATCGAGCACGGCGACAGCGTGCATGGCGCCATCCATTGTCGTCACGAGTGGGAGTCGTCCGTCAGCGGCGCCACGCCCGAACTGCGGCGCCTTCGTGAGGTCGTCGACGACAAGCGCACGCGTCGCAACGTGCTCGACGCTGCAGCGAGCGGGAAAGGCCTGGCGCCGATGTTTACCACCACGCTCAGGCGTATCGCGTGGGAACTGCACCCGCAGGACGGCGGCATCATCGCGCTCGCCCTCGACCAGGGCCGGCTCGAATGCGACGGCAAGGACGGTACGATCAGCGAACTCGAGCTCGAGCTGAAGTCGGGCGACCCGGCGCACCTGTTGGACCTGGCACTGGCGCTGCAAAACGACATCCCGCTGCAGATCGGCACCCGCAGCAAAGCCGACCGCGGCTATGCCTTGCTCGCCGCGACTGCGCCGACCGCGGTCAAGGCCAACAAGCTTGCGCTGACGCGCGAGATGAGCGTCGAACGTGCGTTCCAAGAAATTATTTTCAACACGACGGCGCAGATCCAGGACAACGCTGAAGGAGTGACCGAGCGGCATGACGTCGAGAGCCTGCACCAGATGCGCATCGGCATGCGGCGCCTGCGTTCGGCCCTGGGGATCTACAAACACGTGCTGCGCCTGCCTGTGGAGTTGCAGCAGGAACTAGACTGGCTGGCTATCGAGCTGGGCGACGCGCGCAACTGGGACGTGCTGGCCGGCTCGACCTTGCCAACGCTGGCGCAGCAGCTCGCCGAGCCGCGGCAGATCGATGGCGTGCGCGGCGTGGCCGAGGAAAATGCGCGGCAATACCATGCGTCGGCGGCCGCTGCCGTCGCCTCCCCGCGCTACACGCGGCTCATGCTTGGCATCAATCGATGGGTTCAGGCGCTGGGCTGGCGTGACGAGCTGCCCTCGCACAAACGCGAGGAAAACAGCGGATGGCGCCGGTGACGGTGTTTGCCGGCGCGACGCTAAAGCGCAACGGGCTGCGGCTGCGTTCACGCGGGGCCGACCTTGACGGCGCAACGGTTGAGGCGCGGCACCGGGTGCGCATCGCCGCCAAGAAAGCCCGCTATGCGGCCGAGTTCTTCGGATCCCTGTTTTCGCCCAGGCAGGTCAAGCCGTACGTCAAGGCCTTGACCTGCCTGCAGGACGGACTCGGCGTATTGAACGATGCGGCCGTCGCCGATCGGCTGCTGTCCGGCATTGCGGACGCACGACCGGACGTTTCCGCGGAGGTCAGCTTTGTGAAAGGCTTCATGACGGCCGGCACAGTCGGGCGCGACAAAGAGTGTCGAAGCTGGCGAAACGGTTCGAGCAGATGCGTACGCCGGCCTGAGCGCTATTGCTGCGCCGAACGGTGACCGGAGGCCAGCCAGGCGCGCACCCGGTTGGCGTCGGCCGCGCGCGACATGCTGCCCTGCGAGTCGAGGAACACCATCACGACATCGCGGCCGCCGATTTCAGTGTGCAGGACCATGCAGCGTCCGGCTTCCGAAATGTAGCCGGTCTTTTGCAGGTCGATGTCCCAGCTGGCGTTGGAGATCAGCCGGTTGCTGTTGTGATACGGGGTTGCGTGGCCAGCCTGTTGAATGGTGTGGTCTTCATCCGTCGAGTACTCGCGGATCAGCGGGTGACGCTGGGCGGCGACCACCAGCTTGGCCAGGTCGCCGGCGGTCGATACGTTGGCGCTCGACAGTCCGGTCGGCTCGACATAGCGCGTGCGCGTCATCCCAAGCGACCTGGCCTTGGCATTCATCGCCGCCACGAAGGCGCCGGCGCCGCCCGGATAGTTGCGGCCGAGCGCATTCGCCGCGCGGTTCTCCGAGCTCATCAGTGCGAGGTGCAGCATCGCCGAGCGTTCCAGCCTGGTGCCGACGCGCAGGCGCGATGTGGAATTCTTGACGCGGTCGACGTCGGCATCGGTGATGGCGACGACTTCGTCCATGTTTTGCCGGGCTTCGACAACCACCAGCGCGGTCATCAGCTTGGTGAGCGAGGCGATCGGCATGACCGACTCGGCGTTCTTTTCAAACAGCACCACGCGCGTGGCGGGATCGAGGATCAGCACGGCGTTCGATGCGAGCGCGGCCGGATGATCGGACTGCACGGTGGCGGCGCGGTAGTGCTGGCGGACCCGTGGGCGCGTAACGCGCACGACCTGGCGCGCCGAGGTGGCATGTACTGCCGGGGCCGCTTTGATACGCTGTACGCGCGCCTTAACGGCACGCCGCTTGCGTGCGGGCGCCTTGGCCGCGTCGACGGCCTTGGCGGGCGCACCAGCCCGTACGACCTTGCCTGCCTGTGCGCGACTGCGTGCGGCCTCGGCCTGAACCGGCAGGGAAAGCCCTGCCGCCAATACCAACATCATCAACCACACTAACCTGAGCATTGCGTAATCCGATAAGTAGCGCCGGCGTACTGCCGACGGAACGTATTGTAGACCAGGTTGTTTGACGCTAGCAACGCGGCAGACGAGACCGCTGAAATCACAGCTGGAACTTGCCGTGTTCGCCAGGCTCGACTTCCGGCCTGGTGCCGGTGATGGCAGCTTTCGCCATGTCGAACATGCTGGTCATCTTGTTATCGTTCGAGTCCCAGTAGTGCACTGAGCGCGCGGCAACCCGCACCAGCACTACGTGCGGATCGTCGACACCGTTCGGGAACCAGACGGCAACCATCGGGTTCCACAGTTCCTTGATGCGGGCGCGGTCGACGACGCGTTCTGCGGTGCCGCTGATGGACACGAACAGCATGTCTTCAGGCTCGGCGAAGCTGACGTTGACTTTTGGATTGGCGGCGATGTTTTCCCACAGCTCCGTCAAGGTCGAGGTGTAGAACCACAGGCCGCCTTCGCTGTCGATTTCCTGGTTGGTCATCGGCTGGCTGGTCAGGTGGCCGTGCTGGTCGACGGTGGTAAACATGCCGAAGCGTACCGGCTTGATTTTTTCGGCGAGCTCGGCGACGTGGCTTGAATGGTCGAGTGTGGACATGGGAGGTTCCTCTTGGATGACTGTTGATTAAGTAGCCATCTTAGCTATTGTCGTGGACAACCTCTGTGCGCCCGCGTACGCAGTGGACCTCTCGGTGACGCGGCATCGGCATAGGGGGCAGCTAAGTGTAGCTGCTCCCCTGCCACACCACCCGGCATGCGGGTCCGCACCGGGCGGTTCGAGTAGTTGAGGTTATGTGAGACGAGGCATGCCTAGGCGGTCAAAGTAGCCGATTGTCAGCACGCTATTCAAAGCCAAGGCGCTGTTGTGCCACCAGCGGCGGCTGTTCGCCGCCACCAGTCGCGCCACTTTCGTGGGCGCTCCAAGCTTTAACAGTTCACGGTACATCGTCGGACCAGTACGCCATTGCTTGAGTTGGATCGCCCGCATCCGATGTCGCATCCATTCGTCAAGCTTGCGCCAGACTCCCGGAGTTTGAGCCAGATTGAAATAGGCTTTCCATCCCAACACGTAACGCCGCAGCTGTTCGATCACCTGAACCATGCTGCGGCCACAGGTGCGACGGGTTATCTGCCGTACCCTTTGCTTGAACGTTTCCCGCGCCTTGACTGAGACCGCCCGTTTGACCTCGCCCTTCGGGGCAGACCATAAAGAGAAGCCCAGAAATTTTCGGCCAACCGCCTTTCCCACTGCACTTTTCGATGCGTTGATCGTCAAATGCAGTTTGCCGTACAGGCGCTTTAGCAGTGTCATCACCCGTTCGCCAGCCTGCTGACTGCGCACATATACATTGCAGTCGTCGGCGTAGCGAGCGAAACGATGCCCCCTGCGTTCAAGCTCACGATCCACGTCGTCCAACAACACATTGGCCAGCAAGGGCGACAGCGGTCCGCCTTGCGGCGTGCCGGCCTCCCGTTCGGCCACCACCCCGTCACTCATAATGCCTGCGTTCAGATACGACCGGATCAGCCTGATGATGCTGGCGTCTGCGATGCGTTTCTGGAGCCGGTCGATGAGCACATCATGATTAACCCGATCAAAGAATTTCTCCAGATCGACGTCCACCACGACACGGAAGCCGTCCTGCACATGTTGCTGTGCTGCGAGCACTGCGTCACGCGCGCGACGGCCGGGCCGAAACCCGTAGCTGTGTTCACTGAAAGTAGGGTCGATCAGTGGTTGCAGCACTTGCAACAGTGCCTGCTGAATCAGACGGTCAATGACTGTGGGTATGCCCAATTCTCGTTCGCTGCCATCTGGTTTGGGGATGCCGACGCGACGAACCGGACTGGGCCGGTACGTGCCTGCCATCAACTGCTTGCGGATGGTCGGTAACGCGGTCACCAGATAGCGGCCAGTCTGGGCGATGTCCATGCCATCAACGCCTGCCGCTCCCTTGTTTGCCTTCACGCGTTTCCACGCGCGCTGCATGTTCTCTCTCGCAAGCACCTGCGCGAGCAGACCTTGCCCTGCGCCTACCGATTCGTGTCGCGGGGATGATGTTTCATCACTGGACGCGTCAGACGAGGCTTCACCTCGCCCTACCGCGACCCGCCCCGCTGATGCGGGCATCTGATGCCTTACATCATCCATCGACATGGCGATAAACACTCCTTCTCGTTCGGCCCTTCGCCCCGTGTTGGCGACTACTACGACCTCTGCTGACTTCTCGCTCCGGCTTTGCGCCGTCGCCCTTTCAGGCACGAGGCGAGATCTCCCCAGGTAAGAACGCACTCCTTCACTGCACAACCGCCGGATTTACGCCACTCCGCCTTGACCACAAGAGCTTCGCGGTTTTACGCCCGCTCGCCCTGCTCGGCAGCGCCTTCTATCCGATTCTTGTACATCGGCTCGCAGTTTCGCTCCACGCTTCCTCCCCACGGTCGGTCGCCCTTCCGCAGTTGCGCTTCACTTCGCTCGCTGTGGTCAGCTTGCGGCGGGACTTTCACCCGCAAGAGTGCGCCCATGCTGGGCGCACGTAAAAAAGCCCGGTCCGCTTTCGCGGCCGGGCTTTCTGTTCGCCAAGCGAAGCTTACTTGGCGGCGGTGACCGCACCGGCAGGCTTGACCAGGACCTTGACCTTGGCCTTCTGCTTGAGCATCTCGGTGTAGTTGTACATGTCCTGCTGGCCCAGCGCGTTGCCGATCTGCTCGACTTCGGCCTTGCGGCGCTCGGCATCCGGCACTGCAGCCTGCGACACCTTGCCAATGCGATACACGCCATAGCCCTGGCCTGGCACGTCCACGCCAACGTACGCCGGCAGCTTGGTGATGTCCGCCTTCAACACGGCGATTGCCGCGGCTGGGTTGATGGTCGGCTGCTTGCTGCGGGTCACCAGCTTGGCTTCGCCGAAGCCGGTTGCGTCAGCCGACGCCTTGGCCGCTGCCAGCTTCGCTTCGCCGGCCTGGCGGGCCAGTTTCGCCGCCTCTTCGACAGTGACGCGCTCGCGGATGGCGGCGGCCACTTCAGCCAGCGGACGCTTCGACGCCGGCTTGAACTCGATCACGCGGCCGGCGATCAGTACGTTCGGGCCGGCTTGCACGGCTTCGGTGTTGCGCTTGTTCTTCAGCGAATCTTCCGAGAAAATCGCGGCGAGAAATTTCGCCGAATTGAACGGCGCGGCGCCCAGTGCCGGCGACGGCGTGCGCGTCAGGCTGTCGATTGTCTCGACCTTCAGCTTGAACTTGTCGGCGGCCGGCTTCAGGCTGTCCGACTGCTCGTACAAGGTGTTGCTGAACGCCTCGGCCAGTTCCGAATACTTCTTCGACATCTTCTGCTTTTTCAGCTCTTCGGCGATCGCCGGCTTGGCTTCCTCGAGCGGCTTGACGGCGGCCGGCTTGAGCGAGGTCACGGTGATGATGTGGTAGCCATACTCGGACGCCACCACGTTGCTGATTTCGCCTTGCTTGAGCTGATAGATCGCATCTTCGACCGGCTTGACGAAAGCGCCCTTCTCGACCGTGCCGAGGTCGCCGCCGAGTTCAGCCGAACCCGGATCCTGCGACTCGGCCTTGGCCAAGCGAGCGAACTCCGCCGGGTTCTTGCGCAGCTGCGCGAGGATCGCTTCGGCCTTGGCCTGGGCCGCTGCTTTTTCAGCTGCAGGCGCGTCTTTCTTGGCGTTGATCAGGATGTGGCTGGCAGCGCGCAACTCGCCGGTCGAGAAATTCTTCTGGTTCTTGGCGTAGAAATCGGCGACTTCGGCGTCCGTCACGGCGACCTGGCTTTCTACCGTTTCCGGCGTGAACAGCAGGTACTCTGCTTTCACTTGTTCCGGAATCTGGAACATCGTCGCGTTCTTGTCGTAGAACGCCTTGATCATCTGGTCGGTGACCTTGACTTGCAAAATGTATTGGGAAGCCGGGAAAATCAGTTCCTGTACTTCGCGTTCCTGGTCGTTGATGTCCGACAGGCGCGTGGTGACCGAGCGTGGCGCGAAGGCGGTCGACTGCACCGCGCCGCTGATCTGGGCCAGCGCCATGTCGCGGCGTACGCGCGCGTCGAGCCCTGGCGTGGTCAGGCCGAGGCTGGCGGCTGTTTGCTTGTACTGGTTGACGTCGCCGTTGAACTGCTCGGCGTAGACCTTGGCCAGCGTGCCGTCGGTGATGGTCAGGTGGCGGCGGGTCATTTCGGCTGCCAGCGCGCGCTCGGCGATCAGGTTGTCGAGGATGGCCTGCTTCGCTTCCGGCGTTTCGAACATCTTCTGGTCGAAGCGTTCGCCGAGCATCTGGCGATAGCGGTCCATCTGGTTGCGCTGGGCGTTGTCCCATTCCTGCTGCGTGATTTTTTGTCCGTCCACATTGGCGACCGCATTGGCGTCATCGCCCTTGTTCTCGTAGCTGCTGACGCCGACCAGCACGAACGACGGCACGATCAGCAACATCAGTAAAACCTGCATGAAGCGCTTGTGGGTACGAATAAATTCAAACATGGTCAGCCAATTCTTGTTGAGAGAATGCGATTAAACGGTGCATACGAAAAAAAAGGCGAACTCTCGTTCGCCTCTTCTTCTTTTGGCGGAAAGGAAATTCCCTCATGGGGCTACTTCCAATCTACCTAATGCTGGCGGAGCGGACGGGACTCGAACCCGCGACCCCCGACGTGACAGGCCGGTATTCTAACCAACTGAACTACCACTCCTAATCTTTGTATTTTATGGCGGAGCGGACGGGACTCGAACCCGCGACCCCCGACGTGACAGGCCGGTATTCTAACCAACTGAACTACCGCTCCTAAAAATACGCTTTGCTGCATTCTACCTGGCTAAACCTTGCAGTTTGTCCAGCTAGCCTCCGACGTTTGTCACCACATCGAAGGACATTAGTTTACTGCATCCTTGAGTGCTTTGCCAGCTTTAAATTTCGGCACCTTGGCGGCCTCGATCGTGATCGCCTCATTGGTGCGCGGATTGCGTCCGGTGCGCGCGGCGCGCTCGCCGACGGTGAAAGTGCCGAAGCCGACCAGCGTGACACTGTCGTTGTTCTTCAGGCTGGTGGTAACGGCGTCCATCATGGCGTCGAGCGCGCGGGTGGCGGATGCCTTGGTAATGTCCGCCGACTTCGCGATTTCTTCGATCAATTCTGCTTTGTTCACTCGGTTCCCCGTCACGTGGTGTGATGCCGCGATACTGCGCCATCTGGTTTGCTTGCATCCTGCCTGATTCGCGCGGCCCGCGCGGCGGAAAAAAATCCGCAGGCCGTATTAAACAAGCTGGGCCTCCCGCGTGTCAAGCAAGATTGCTGCGCTTTTATATGCGCCCGCAATAAAAACAGGCGCCACCAAGGCGCCTGTCCGACCTGCCGGAGTAAACCTGCCGGGGCTTAGTGCTTCACCACGTCGGTCTGTCCATCCGTTTGCGGCGTTGCGGTAACGGCAGCGACCGGCGGCGCATCGACGACCGCTTCCGGCATGCGTTCGAGCGCGATCTCAAGCACTTTATCGATCCAGCGAACCGGGACGATTTCGAGCTTGTTTTTCACGTTATCCGGAATTTCAGCCAGGTCCTTGACGTTCTGTTCCGGGATCAGCACGGTCTTGATTCCGCCGCGATGCGCCGCCAGCAGTTTCTCTTTCAGGCCGCCGATCGGCAGAATCTCGCCGCGCAGTGTGATCTCGCCGGTCATCGCAACATCGGCGCGTACCGGGATACCGGTAAATACGGATACCAGCGCCACCGTCATCGCCGCGCCGGCCGATGGACCATCTTTTGGCGTTGCGCCTTCCGGCACGTGGATGTGGATATCGGCTTTCTCGAACACGTCGTTACGGATGCCGAGGCGATTGGCGCGCGAGCGAACCACCGTGCGCGCCGCTTCGATCGACTCTTTCATCACGTCGCCCAGGGTACCGGTGCGGATCACGCCGCCCTTGCCCGGCATCTGCACCGCCTCGATGGTCAGCAAATCGCCGCCCACTTCGGTCCATGCGAGACCGACCACCTGGCCGACCTGGTTCTCTTTTTCGGCGACGCCGAAATCGTAGCGCCGAACACCGAGGAACTTGTCGAGATTCTTGCCGTTGATAAGGACCTTTTTATCGGACGCCTTCAACAGCAGCATCTTGACAACCTTGCGGCAGATCTTCGAGATTTCGCGCTCGAGCGATCGCACGCCGGCTTCGCGGGTGTAATAACGGATGATGTCGCGCAGGGCCGATTCGTCGACCTTGATCTCGTCTTCCTTCAGGCCGTTCGCCTTGATCTGCTTCGGCAGCAGATAACGCTGCGCGATGCTGGTCTTTTCGTCTTCGGTGTAACCGGACAGGCGGATCACTTCCATCCGGTCCAGCAGCGCCGGCGGGATGTTATACGAATTCGACGTCGCCACGAACATCACGTCCGACAGGTCGAAATCGACTTCGATGTAGTGGTCCGAGAACGTGTGGTTCTGTTCCGGATCGAGCACCTCGAGCAGCGCCGACGATGGATCGCCGCGGAAGTCCGCGCCCATCTTGTCGATTTCGTCGAGCAGGAACAGCGGGTTGCGCACGCCGACCTTGGCCAGCGATTGCAGCACTTTGCCCGGCATCGAACCGATGTACGTACGGCGGTGGCCGCGAATCTCGGCCTCGTCGCGCACGCCGCCAAGCGCCATGCGGACGAACTTGCGGTTCGTCGCGCGGGCGATCGACTGGCCGAGCGAGGTCTTGCCGACGCCCGGCGGGCCGACGAAGCACAGGATCGGGGCTTTGAGCTTGTCGACGCGCTGTTGCACCGCGAGGTACTCCAGGATGCGTTCCTTGACCTTGTCGAGGCCGTAGTGATCGCCCTCGAGCACTTTCTCGGCGTTGGTCAGGTCATTGTTGACCTTCGACTTCTTTTTCCACGGCAGGTTCACCAGCGTGTCGATGTAATTGCGCACGACGGTCGCTTCGGCGGACATCGGCGACATCAGCTTGAGCTTCTTGAGTTCGTTGGTGGCCTTGTCGAGTGCCTCTTTCGGCATCTTGGCGGCAATCACCTTCTTCTCGAGTTCGTCGATATCGGCGCCGTCTTCGCCCTCGCCCAGTTCCTTCTGGATGGCCTTGACCTGCTCGTTGAGGTAGTACTCGCGCTGCGACTTTTCCATCTGGCGCTTGACGCGGCCGCGGATGCGCTTTTCGACCTGCAGGATGTCGAGTTCGCCTTCAAGCTGGCCGAGCAGGTGCTCGAGGCGCTTGGCGACGTTGAAGATCTCGAGGATCACCTGCTTTTGCTCGAGCTTGAGCGGCAGGTGGGCGGCGACGGTATCGGCCAGGCGGCCGGCGTCGTCGATGCCCGCCAGCGAAGCGAGAATCTCGGGAGGAATCTTCTTGTTCAGTTTGACGTACTGGTCGAACTGCTGAACGATCGCGCGGCGCATCGCCTCGACTTCGGAATCGTCGCCGATTTCCGAATTGAGCGGGGTCAGGTCGGCGATGAAATGGGTCGGCGAATCGCTGATGTGGTTGATGCGGGCGCGCTGGGCGCCCTCGACCAGCACCTTGACGGTGCCGTCCGGCAGCTTGAGCATTTGCAGGATGTTCGCCACGCAACCGATCTCGTAGATGTCGGTCGGCGACGGCTCGTCCTTGGCAGCTGCCTTCTGGGCCGCCAGCATGATGCTTTTGCCCTGCTCCATCGCCGCTTCAAGCGCCTTGATGGATTTTGGCCGGCCAACAAACAATGGTATTACCATATGCGGAAAGACGACCACGTCGCGCAACGGCAGTAATGGCAGCGTCGTTTGCTCGGTTAAATTGGAAGTTGTCATGGCATACCTTATAAGAAGCGTGAATCAGATGTTGGCACTGGCTGCCTGAAAACAAGGCCGGTTTGCAAAAAATATTTCGATTTCTTATCGATCTGGATCTTCGTGCTAAAAAACTACCGGCTTGGTCTAACAGATTAAACACAAAAAAATATAAAAAAGCCACCACGCGGCATAGCCGCGAGTGGCTTTTCGATTGAAGCCTGCTTCTTTTATTGAGATAAATTGTACCGCCAAGAATTAAGGGACGCAGCCCTTTTTGTTGTGTGCGGGCGGGTAATTTTCAATTTTCTCCGGATGCTTTGGCAGTTTCGCTATAAATCAGTAAAGGTTTCGCACCGTTCGTGATCGTATTTTCATCAATCACGACTTTGATGACATTCTGCTGATTTGGCAATTCATACATAACATCGAGCAAAGCATGTTCGAGAATCGAGCGCAATCCGCGCGCACCGGTTTTGCGGGCCAGTGCTTTCTTTGCAATGGCGTGCATCGCGGCTGGCCGAATTTCCAATTCAGCACCTTCCATTTCGAGCAGTTTCGAATACTGCTTGATCAGCGCATTCTTCGGCTCGACCAGGATCTGGATCAGCGCGTCTTCGGTCAACTCGCTCAAGGTAGCTACGACAGGCAGACGGCCAACAAGTTCCGGAATCAGGCCAAATTTGATCAGGTCTTCCGGTTCGGCATCGAGCATGATCTCGCTGTTGGCGCGCTGCGCCGAGCTTTTCACACTGGCCGAGAAGCCGATGCCGCCCTTTTCCGACCGGTTCTGGATGATCTTCACCAGGCCGTCGAACGCGCCGCCGCAGATGAACATGATGTTGGTGGTGTCGATCTGCACGAAGTCCTGGTTCGGATGCTTGCGCCCGCCCTGCGGCGGCACCGACGCCATGGTGCCCTCGATCAGTTTCAGCAGCGCCTGCTGCACGCCTTCGCCCGACACGTCGCGGGTGATCGATGGATTGTCCGACTTGCGTGAAATCTTGTCGATTTCGTCAATGTAGACGATGCCGCGCTGGGCCTTGTCGACCTCGTAGTTGCAGCTTTGCAGCAGCTTCTGGATGATGTTCTCGACGTCCTCGCCGACATAGCCCGCTTCGGTCAAGGTCGTGGCGTCGGCGATCACGAACGGCACGTTGAGCATGCGCGCCAGCGTCTGTGCCAGCAAGGTCTTGCCGGAGCCGGTCGGGCCCACCAGCAAGATGTTGCTCTTGGCCAGTTCAACGTCGTCTTTCTTGCCCAGGTGCTTGAGCCGCTTGTAATGGTTGTAGACCGCCACCGACAGGATGCGCTTGGCAGTCTGCTGGCCGATCACGTACTGGTCGAGCAAGGCCGCGATCTCGTGCGGCGTCGGCAGGTCCGACTTGGCGCCGGTCACGGTCTCGACGTTCGAGGTCTCGTCACGGATGATGTCGTTGCACAGGTCGATGCACTCGTCGCAGATGAACACCGATGGTCCGGCGATGAGTTTCTTCACCTCGTGCTGGCTCTTGCCGCAGAACGAGCAGTACAGGAGTTTTTCGCCGCTAGAGGATTTTTTGTCTGACATGGGGCAGGTTTCTAGTAAATTACTATAAAGACAACGCTAATACGGGAGCGCAACAAGGTGCTTGTAAACTGCCATGCTACCCGAAATAAAAACGAAACGCCCGAACGTTGTAGCGCCCGGGCGTTTTTCAGCAACACCGTTTCGAGTGCATCAGCCGCGCGTGGTCAACACTTTGTCGATCAGGCCATAGTCCGCTGCTTCTTCGCCCGACATGAAACGGTCGCGGTCAGTATCCTTGTGGATCTGTTCAACGGTCTTGCCCGTGTTGTCGGCCATCAGTTTGGCCAGGCGTTCGCGCAGGTAGAGAATCTCCTTAGCCTGGATTTCGATGTCCGAAGCCATGCCCTGCGAGCCACCGGACGGCTGGTGAATCATGATGCGCGAGTTCGGCAGCGAGAACCGCTTGCCCTTGGTGCCTGCTGCAAGCAGGAAAGCGCCCATCGAGGCGGCCATCCCGGTGCACAGCGTCGACACGTCGGGCTTGATGAAGTTCATCGTATCGAAGATCGCCAGGCCGGCCGACACCGAGCCGCCCGGCGAGTTGATGTACAGCGAAATATCCTTGTCCGGATTTTCGCTCTCGAGGAACAGCAGCTGGGCCACGATCAGGTTCGCCATCTGGTCGTTGACCGGACCGACGAGGAAAATCACGCGCTCCTTGAGCAGGCGCGAGTAAATGTCGTAGGCGCGTTCACCGCGCCCGCTCTGCTCGACCACCATCGGCACCAGGCCGAGTGCTTGTGTGTCCAAAGCCGGATTGTGGTTCATGAATTCTCCTTGCGCGTTGTCTGACGATAGCTTAAGAGGTTCTTAAGCTTGTGCGTTGCTTCCCATCAATTCGTCGAAGGCAACTGCTTTCGCGGTTACTTTCGCCTTACCGAGCACATAGTTGACGACGTTTTCTTCCAATACAAGGGCTTCGACTTCAGCCAGGCGCCGGCGATCGCTGTAGTAGTACTTCAGCACTTCCTTCGGATCTTCGTAGCTCTGCGCGAAATCTTCGATCTGCGCCTTGACCTGCTCTTGCGTTGCCTGCAGCTTGTTGTCGCCGACCAGTTGCGACAGGATCAGTCCGAGACGCACGCGGCGCTCGGCCTTGGTGGCGAACAGCTCTTGCGGGAATGGCATGTTCTTGACATCCATGCCGCGCTGGGCCATGTCCTGGCGGGTCATTTCGGCCAGGCGCTCGGAATCCTGCGCGATCATCACTTTCGGCACTTCCATGTCGGTGACCTTGATCAGGGCATCCATCACGGCTTCCTTGTTGCGTGCCTTGACACGGCCGGCAACTTCACGCTCGAGGTTGACCTTGATGTCGGCGCGCATTTTTTCCGCGTCGCCGTCTTCGATGCCCAGCGACTTCGCAAATTCCGCGTCGACTGCCGGCAGGTGGGCCCACTCGAGCTGCTTCAGGGTGATGGTGAACTGGGCGGTCTTGCCGGCCACGTCCTTGCCGTGGTAATCGTCTGGGAATGCCAGATCAAAGGTCTTCGACTCGCCGACCTTCAGGCCGATGGTGGCAGCTTCGAATTCGGGCAGCATGCGGCCTTCGCCGAGCACGAATGCGTAGTCTTGTGCCTGGCCGCCCGGGAATTCAACGCCGTCGATGACGCCGGTGAAATCAACCGTCACGCGATCGTCGTTCGCTGCGATCGGCGCGCCGCCGTCGCCATGCTCGCCGGCCTCGCCCTTGGTATGGTAGTGCACGCGCTGCTTGCGCAGGATCTCGATGGTCTTGTCGATTTCGGCGTCCGACACGTCGGCCTTGACGGTCTCGATTTCGACGGCGGCGAGGTCGCCGACCGACACTTCCGGATAGACTTCGAAGGTGGCGTCGAAGGAGAGGACGCCTTCAGGGCTGTCGTCCTTGGCATCGATCTTCGGGAAGCCGGCGACGCGCAGTTCGTTTTCGTTGGCGGCGTCGTTGAACGCGCGGCCGACCTTGTCGTTGAGGACATCGGACTCGATCTGGTAGCCGTATTGGGCTGCGACCATCTTCAGAGGAACCTTGCCCGGGCGGAAGCCAGGCGCCTTGGCCGTTTTGGCCTGCTGTTTCAAGCGCTTTTCAACTTCCGTCCGGACTTCAGCCAGCGGAAAAGAGATCGTCATGCGACGCTCGAGTTTACCCAGGGTTTCGACTGCAGTTGCCATTGTAAAAATCGTCCAAAAAAAGTGTCTATATTCGTGGTGCGAGGAGGGGGACTCGAACCCCCACACCATTGCTGGCGTCAGGACCTAAACCTGGTGCGTCTACCAATTTCGCCATCCTCGCGGGATCGCAGCCGGGGCTACCGGCTGCACCTGGTCGGCCGGCCTGCACCGGCCGCCGGAAACAACAAAGGGCGCCCGACGATGAAACCGGCCGCCCTGCAGTGCCTTTGCCCCTGGTCAGGGGCTACAACTTCAACCCGCTATTTTACTGGATTTTCTGACACGACAGGGTTTTTTCGTCGCCACCGAGGATGGCTATGCATTGCTCACCGAGGCGCACACGTGGCAACACCTCCCCGTGCACGATCCGCTCGAGCAAAGACAGCGGCACACTAAGCATTTTCCCAATGGCGTGCAGCATTTCACATTCCAAATAGCTTTTTTCTGCGCAGCTTTACCCATATCACCAAGCCCGTTACGAAGAACGCCAAAGGCAGGAGTCCGAACAGGCACATGAATATCCTTCCCCCCAAGCCAAAAGCCTCACCCGTATGCAGCGGGAACAGCCAGCTCAGGAATTTGTCGCCGCCTCGGGCCCGCTCGGGATCGATCACCCGAAGCACATTGGCGTCCCCTGAATCGATACTGATGCGCGTCGCGCCAGGCCCTTGACGAAGTTCGGCGGGCTGGCGCACGCGAATTTCAAATGGCTGGCCGCTCCTGGCTGGGAACGACACACGCGAAATGCGGCCATCTGGGAACTTTGCCTGCGCCGCGATTACCGCGCCGGCAACCGACGCGCCTTCGCCGGGGCCGATACTCTGGTTCATCAATTTGGGATTCGGCGTTACCGGGGAGATAACGTTTACAGCGGCCGTCACCCATTCCGGCATATTAAAGTAAATGCCCGACAGTGCGGATACCAGTAACACGGGCGCGGCGAAGAAGCCACCCGCGCGGTGCAGTTGGAAGCTGAACCGTGGCCACGACCCGCCATGTCGTATCGTCACCGCATTCCAGATCGCGGAGCCGATCATGCGTGGCCACCATAGCATCAGGCCGGTCAGTACCATCAGCACAAGCGCGACGCCCGTTACCGCTATGATCACCTTGCCTGTTTCGCCTGCGACCATGTAACGATGAATATGGAACAAAGTCGGCATCAGCAGCGGTCGCGACATTCCAAACTCCCCCCAGTTGCGCTCACCCGTCACGCGCAGCGTCGAAGGATCAATCATCACTTGGCGCGTGACGGACTGGACCCACGGGGCGTTTGCGCGGCCAGGCGGTACACGGTACGACGCGACGAAGACATCGCCGGCACGTAAAGGCAACTCCAGTGTGTTCGGCTTTCCGTAGCGCGAATCGCGCACCAAGGCGTCACCGACCGATTCGATCAGTGCCGGGTCGGACCGAAACGGATCGCCCGTGCGCATTCCGCGCGGCGCAGCCACATGCAACAAGCCCGGGTTGAAGAGCACGTCGAGTTCGTGCATCCAGCTGAGCGCAGACCCGGTCAACCCAAGCACGACGAGAATGGTGCCAAAGACGAGGCCTGTCCACAAATGGAGGGTGAGGGAAAAATTTTTCATATGAGTATCACGGCAAGTCTTACCAATGCGGGTGAATGAGAATAGTTCTCAATACACTTGAACAAGTGGATGATAATGGTTATCATTCACATTTTACATTGTTCTGCGGGAAAGCTCACCGCACTATTTTGAAGGACCGTTACCGTATGCCCTCAATTAAGCCCCTCGCCCTTTCCGTTGCTTCTGCGTGCCTGGCCATGGCGACATCCAGTTCTCTTGCCGAGACGGCAGATGTCAACGCAGAGGGCCTGACGGCGCAAGTCGTGGTGACTGCCACGCGCGGCGAAAAAGCCATCGACAAAATCCCCGGTGCGATCTCCGTCATCAGCCAGCAGGACCTGTCGTCGCAATATCTGATCGCGGACGATCCATCGCAGGCACTCGCCACCTTCATACCTGGCTACGCACCGAGCCGCCAAAAAATGACCTCGACCGGGGAATCGTTGCGCGGGCGACAACCGCTGATCCTGCTGGATGGCATTCCTCAGTCCAATCCCTTGCGCGCCGGCATGCGCGAAGGTTATTTCGCCGACAGCTTCATCATCGAACGCATCGAAGTGATCAACGGCGCATCTGCGGTACAGGGGATGGGCGCGACCGGCGGCATCATCAATTACATCACCAAGTCGCCGCGCACGAATGGCACCACTTACGGGGTCAACGTGCGCGCTTCGACCCAGTTCCGGTCGGATAATCTCGACTGGAAGACCGGCTACTCGGTCGCCCACGAGTCCGAGGCCTTCGACTTCCTCGGCTATGCGGCCGTGCAAAGGCGCGGCATGGGCTACGATGCCAAGGGCCGCCGTCTCGGCATTGACACAGTCCAGGGCGATACCCTCGACACCCATGGGGACGATCTGTTCTTCAAGATCGGCAAGACATACGGCGCACAGCGCCTGCAACTATCGCTCAATCGCTTCAACCTTGAAGGCGACGGCGACTACATGAACGATCCCGGCAGCCTGGCCGACGGCGTTCCGACCAGCTCCCGGCCAGGCACTCCGGTGGGCATGGCGCCCCGCAACAAGGTGCGCAGCGCAAGCCTGGACTACCGCCACGCCGACCTCGCCGGCGGCAGCTTCAGCGCGCAACTGTTCAGCCACGACTTCGAGTCCTTGTATGGGGCGACCCAAGTGGCCACCTTCCAGGACACTCGCATCGCCCCGCGCGGCACCTTGTGGGATCAATCGCAGATCATTGCTGACAAACTGGGCGCGCGCGTGACTTTCGTGCGCCCGGATACACTCGTCACCGGCCTCGAGGCGACCTTCGGCGTGGACTTTCTGCGCGATCAGACCGAACAACGACTTGCTCTGACTGAGCGCACCTGGGTGCCGCTGTTGAAATTTAGTTCGACAGCGCCCTTCGCCCAACTTGAGTACGAGGATGGCCCGATCACGGTCCGGGGGGGCGTGCGCCACGACAACGCCAAACTACGCGTCGATACATACACCACCTTGGCTGCCTATGGCAGTCGCCTCGTACAGGGCGGTTCTGCACGGTTTTCCGAATCGGTCAAGAACGTTGGCGCGATTTGGCGCTTTGCCACGGCGTGGTCGGCGTTCGTCGCCAGCTCCGAGGGATTTGGCTTGCCAGACGCGGGCCTGGTGTTGCGCGGGGTGGCAACGCCGGGGCAGTCGGTGTCGAGTCTGATCAGTCTTCAGCCTATCGTCACACGGAATAAGGAAATCGGCGTCAACTGGCGCGCCGCCCATGGACAATTCGGCATTTCGCGCTATGATTCGCGCTCCAGGTTGGGCAGCGTGATACGGATAAACTCAGCCGGAGTCGGACTTGTCGAGCGCGTTCCGACCACCGTCAAAGGCTGGGAAGTCAGCGGCGAATGGCGTCCGACCAAGCCGTTGTCGATCTCCGGCAGCTACGCCCGGACCGACGGCAAGACCGCCGCTGCTCAGGGCGCGCCGATGGACATTTCGCTTGGTGCGCGCTCGCAGGGGCCGACCAAAGCTGTGTTGGCTGCGAACTGGAAGCCGCTGGCGACGTCGCAGCTGCGTGTGCAGGCGACCCATCTGTTTAACCGCGACATCAATATCGGTCGCGTGGTCGGCACCAGCAAGCTGGAAGAACACTTCAAGGGCTACACCTTGGTCGACGCGGCCGCAACCTTTGATACGTCGTACGGCAAGTTTGGCGTGAGCATTGAGAACTTGCTCGACAAGCAATACGTTGGCTACTATTCCCAAGCAGCTGCGGCAACTGACCCTGGTAATACCTTCGCCGGTCGCGGCCGCACCCTCGCGCTAAACTGGAGTCGCATGTTCTAGTTGCACGTCTAGTCGTCGCCAAAAACCTTGCAGGCATCGTCGAACTGGACGGTTTTTTTCGCTTCAGTGCTTGCGCGTGCTGGGGGCTGCTTTACTCGGAACCAGGCGGCGTACAGGGCCGGCAAGAACAACAGGGTCAGCGCCGTCGCCACCACCAGACCGCCCATGATCGCCACCGCCATCGGTCCCCAGAATACAGAGCGCGATAACGGGATCATCGCCAGCGCCGCAGCCGCAGCGGTCAGGATGATCGGCCGGCTTCGGCGCACCGATGCCTCGATCACCGCGTTCCACGGCGCGGCGCCGCCGGCGATGTCCTGCTCGATCTGGTCGACCAGGATCACCGAATTGCGGATGATCATGCCAAACAGCGCGATCACGCCGAGATTGGCGACAAAGCCGAACGGCCGCCCCAGCATCAGCAGCGCCATCGCCGCCCCCGCCACGCCCAGCGGCCCGGTCAGGAACACCATCAGCGCGCGCGAAAAGCTGTGCAGCTGCAGCATCAGCAGCGTGAAGACGATGAACAGCACCAGCGGAACGTTGGCCGCAATCGACGCTTCCGCCGCCTTGCTGTCGGCGGCGGCGCCGGCCAGCTTGATGACGTAGCCGGCCGGCAGCGCGGCGCGCAGCGCTGCGAGCTTGTCGCTGATCTGGCCAGACACGGTCGGCCCCTGGATGCCGTCGATCACATCCGACTGCACCGTGATCGACCACTCGCGCCCCTCGCGCCACACCACGCCTGGCTCCCACACGAAATGCGGGCGCGCCAGCTGCGAGATCGTCACCGACTTGCCCGACGCGGTCTGCACGATCGAGTCGTTGAGCATCGACATCGTGGCGCGCTCTTCGGCGGGCTGGCGGGCGACGATGTCGATCAGCCGGTTCTCTTCTCGGAACTGGCCGATCGGCGTGCCCGATAATATGGTATTCGATGCCCGCATCACGCTTTGCGACGACACGCCGAGCGCGCGCAGCTTGTCCTGGTCGAGATCGAGCCGCAGCACTTTCACCGACTCGTTCCAGTTGTCGTTTACGCCCAGCGTGTTCGGGTTGGCGCGCATGATGTCCTTGACCTTGTCGGCCAGGCCGCGCACGGTGGCGATGTCTGGGCCGAACACCTGGAACTGCACCGGATAGGGCACCGGCGGACCGTTCGGCAGCAGCTTGACGCGCCCGCGCACTTCCGGAAAGTCGGCCTTAAATATCGCCATGATCTTCTTGCGCAACGGTTCGCGCGCGGCCAGGTCTTTCGGCAGCACGACAATCTGCGACACGTTCGAATGCGGAAAGATCTGGTCGAGCGGCAGATAGAAGCGCGGACTGCCGGTGCCGACATAACTGGTCACGCTCTCGACTTTTGCATCGCGGCCGATCAGCGCTTCGAATTTCTTCACCTGCGCTTCGTTGGCGGCGAACGTGGTTCCTTCCGGCATCCACATCTCCACCATCAGCTCGCGCCGGCTCGAATCGGGAAAGAATTGCTTCTCGATAAAATTAAAGCCGAACACGCCGAGGAAAAACACCAGCAAGGTCAGCGCGATGGTGCTCTTGCGCCACTCGACGCACCAGGTGACGACGCGGCGAAAGCGCTCGAAGCCGGGGGTGCTGAAGACGTCGTGCGCGCTTTCGCCGGCGTCGTGCGGCTTCACCTTCAGCAGCATGAAGCCGATATAAGGCGTAAACATCACCGCCACTACCCACGACACCAGCAGCGCAATTGCGTTCACCGAAAACATCGAGAACGTGTATTCGCCGGCGGCCGACTTGGCCAGGCCGATCGGCAGAAACCCCGCCGCGGTAATCAAGGTGCCGGTCAGCATCGGCATTGCCGTCGACGTGTAGGCGTAGGTCGCCGCATCGAAGCGCGACATGCCCTCTTCCATCTTGCGCACCATCATTTCAACGGCGATGATGGCGTCGTCCACCAGCAGGCCCAGCGCGATGATCAGCGCGCCAAGCGAAATCTTGTGCAAGTCGATCGCAAACAGGCTCATGAACAGAAACGTAATCGCCAACACCAGCGGAATCGTCAGCGCCACGACCAGGCCGGGCCGCGCGTCGAGCCGCAGCGGCTTGCTGTGCAGGCCGAGCGCGACGAAACTGACGGCCAGCACGATCAGCACCGCCTCGATCAGCGTATTGATGAATTCGCTGACCGATTCCTTCACCGCGCGCGGCTGGTCCGTCACGCGGTGCAGCTCGATGCCGATGGGCAGCTGCGCCTTGATGCGCGCGATCGTTTCGTCGAGGCCCTTGCCCATCGCGATGATGTTGCCGCCCTTCTCCATCGACACGCCCAGGCCGATCACTTCCTTGCCGTTGTAGCGCATCTTGTCCTGCGGCGGATCGCTGTATTCGCGCTTGATCTCTGCGATGTCGCCCAGCCGCAAGGTCGAGCCGCCGGCGCGCAGTTGGAGCTCTTCCAGGTCCTTGACGGTTTTCAGCGCACCGCTGACGCGCACTTGCAGGTTGTCGGTCGGCGTGACCAGCACGCCGGTCGATTCGATCGCGTTCTGCGTCGCGATCTGGTTCACTATCGACTCGAACGTCAAGCCCAGCGTGGCAAACTTCTTGCCCGAAAACAGAATGTTGACCTTCTCGTCTTGCACGCCGAACTGCTCGACCTTGGCCACCAGCGGCACGCGCAGCAATTGCTGGCGTACGGAATCGGCGTAGCGCTTCACTTCGGCATAGCTGAAGCCGTCGCCCGACAGCGCGAAAATCGAGCCGTAGGTGTCGCCGAACTCGTCATTGAAGAACGGCCCCTGCACGCCGGGCGGCAAGGTGCCGGCAATGTCCATCAGCTTTTTGCGCACCTGGTACCAGGAAGCTGCCGTCTCGCGCGGTGGCGTCGATTCACGCAGCTGCATGATGATCACCGTCTCGCCCGGCTTCGAATAGCTCTGGATCTTGTCGATGTACGGCGTTTCCTGCACCTTGCGCTCGAGCTTGTCGGTGACCAGCTCGGCCATCTGCACCGCCGTGGCGCCCGGCCACACGGCGCGCACCACCATGCCGCGGAAGGTAAATGGCGGATCTTCATCCTGGCCCAGCGTGCCGTAGCTGACGATGCCGCCGATCAGCAGCGCCGCCATCAGGTAGCGCGTCAGCGCAATGTGCTCGAGCGCCCAGCGCGACAGGTTAAAACCGCTCATTTGGCGCTCGCGGGTTCACCAGCGAGCAACGTGACTTTCTGGCCATTCTTGAGCAGGTTGACGCCGGCGGTGACGACGGTCTGGCCAGGGTTGACGCCGGCAACGAGCAGGATCTGGTTGCCGGTCACGCCGCCCATCTGCACCGGTGTCATGCGCACGGCGCCGTGCTCGACCAGCCACACGGACGTCACGTTCTTTTCCTGGTGCAGCGCGGTCAGCGGCACCGCGATCAGCGGCGTGGCCGTGGTCGACGAAAACTGCACCGTCGCCGTCATGCCGAGCCGCACGTCCGGCGTGGCGGGCGGAATCGATACCTTCACGGCGTAGGTGCGGGTGGCGGCATCAGCGACTGGCGACACTTCGCGGATCGTGCCTTGAATCACCGCCGTCGGGCTGGCCCACAGCCGCACCGTCACGTCCGCCACACGGCGCAATGCATCGACCTTGTCTTCCGGGATGCCGATGACAATTTCCTTTTCGTCCATCCGCGCGACCCGCACTACCGGCGTGCCGGGCGCCACCACCTGGCCCACTTCGGCCTCGATCGCCGTCACCACGCCGTCGAGGTCGGACACCAGCGTGGCGTAGCCGGCCTGGTTTGCCTGGCCGCGGTAACCGGCCTGTGCCGCGTCGACGCTGGCCTGCGCTGCCTGCCATGCAGCTACCTTGCCGTCGATCACGGCCTGGCTGACGAAATTCTTGACCCGCAACTCCTGGTAGCGCTTCATGTCCGCCTTGGCCAGGTCGCGATTGGTTTCGACCGCTCGCAAGTTGGCCATCGACTGCTGTTGCGACAAGCGCAAGTCTTGCGGGTCGAGCTGCATCAGCACCTGGCCGCGCCGCACGGTGCTGCCGACATCGACCTTGCGCGCGGTAATCTTGCCGCCGACGCGAAAGCCCAGCCGCGATTCAAAGCGCGCCCGCACTTCGCCCGCAAACTCGGCATTCACGCCGACGTTGCTGGCGCTCAGCACCATCGAGCGCACCGGGCGGATGTCTTCGGTCTTGTCGGCCGGCTTGGAACAGGCGGCCAGCAGCAACCCCAGCATGGGAAGCAGCAGTGTGCCGGCACGACGCGTTTTATTCAGGGCGAACACGGTGATTTCCTTTAAGATGCAATCGGCGTGCGTGAAAGTCTTTCCAATCGGTAATTATAAACTGCCGTCCGACCTCAAACTTACTTCCTGTCATCTATTTTTCATGCCCGTCGAACACTACGAAAATTTCCCTGTCGCGTCATTCCTGTTGCCGAAGCGGCTGGTGCCGGCAGTCGAAGCGATCTACGCCTTCGCCCGCAGTGCTGACGACATCGCCGACGAGGGCGACGCCTTGCCGGCCGAGCGGCTGGCGGCGCTGGCGCACTATGACAATGAGATCGCGGCGATCGGGCGCGGCGACAAGCGCGACGACCCGATGTTCGCCCGGCTGGCCGGCGTCATCGTCGAGTACCGCATGCCGCTGCAGCCGTTTCAAGACCTGCTGTCCGCCTTCAAGCAGGATGTCGAGATCAAGCGCTACGCCGATTTCGACGCCTTGCTCGACTATTGCCGGCGCTCCGCCAACCCGGTCGGCTTGCTGATGCTCAAGCTGTATGGCGCCGTCCGTTCGGCCAACGTGCGCGATTCCGACGCCATCTGCTCGGCGCTGCAGCTCATCAACTTCCTGCAAGATGTCGCCATCGACCGCGAAAAGGACCGCATCTACTTGCCGGGCGACGATTTGCTGCGGTTTGGCGTCGATCCGGACCAGCTCGCCGGCTGGCACGCCGATGCCGCCTGGCGCGCGCTGATGACGTTCGAGGTCGACCGTGCGCGCGCGCTGATGCTGTCGGGTGCGCCGCTGGCCTTGCGTCTGCCCGGGCGCATCGGCTGGGAACTGCGCCTTGTCGTCCAGGGCGGCCTGCGCATCCTGGACGCGATCGAGCGCGTCGACTACGACGTGTTTACGCGCCGGCCCAGGCTGGGAGCGCGCGACTGGATCGTGCTGGCCTGGCGCGCGCTATGGATGCGCAAAAAGTTGCAAAACGCTTAGCACGCTCCCCGTACAGCGCTGCATGCCTATAGAATAGTGGCTTCGATTCGCCATCCATTGCACTTCTGACCATGTCCCCCGACGAATACTGCCAACAAAAAACCGTCCAGAGCGGTTCCAGTTTCTATTACAGTTTTCTGTTCCTGCCGCCTGAGCGCCGGCGCGCGATCACGGCGCTGTACGCCTTTTGCCGCGAGGTCGACGACACGGTCGATGAGTGCACCGACGAATCGATCGCGCGCATCAAGCTGGCGTGGTGGCGCACCGAAGTGTCCGCCATGTACAAGGGCAACGGCACCCACCCCGTAATGCAGGCGCTGCAGCCGCACCTGGCCGTCTACGACTTGCGGGAAAAGCACCTGCAGGCCATCATCGACGGCATGGAAATGGACCTGAACCAGTCGCGCTACCTCGACTATCCAGCGCTGAAGACCTATTGCTGGCACGTCGCCAGCGTGGTCGGCATCCTGTCGGCCAGCATCTTTGGCGTCACCGACAAGCGCACGCTCGAATACGCCGAGGGTCTCGGCCTCGCGTTCCAGCTCACCAACATCATCCGCGATGTCGGCGAAGATGCGCGCAAGGGTCGCATCTACTTGCCGATCAGCGAGCTGCAGCAATTCGGCGTCACCGCGGCCGACCTGCTCAACGCCCGCCATAGCGACAAGTTCGAGCAGCTGATGAAGTTTCAGACTGACCGCGCGCAACAGATGTACGACGAAGCGTTCGCGCTGCTGCCGCAGCAGGACCGGCGCGCGCAGCGTCCCGGCCTGATGATGGCCGCCATCTACCGCGCCGTGCTGGGCGAGATCGAGCGCGACCAGTTCAAGGTGCTGAGCCATCGCACGTCGCTGACGCCGCTGCGCAAGCTGTGGCTGGCGTGGAAAACCTATATCCGTGGCTAAACCAAACGCTGGGGTCAGGTCTGACATTCGGACATTTTGCTGGGGTCAGGTCTGACATTCGGACATTTTTGCTGCCACTGCGCTCGACCCGGCGGAAAGAATATTCTCGTGGCTACATCTTCACGTCGCGATTTGCCCGAATATCAGACCTGACCCCGCAATTTCCGAAATCTTGTCCGAATGTCAGACCTGACCCCACCCTTTTGTCCGAATGTCAGACCTGACCCCAGCGTTATTGAAAGTTGAAAATGCAGCAACGTGCTGACTTAGCGGTTCCAGCGAAGAATATCGCCGTCGTTGGCGGCGGCTGGGCCGGCTGCGCCGCTGCGGTCGAGCTGGCCAATGCCGGCTGCACGGTCACGCTGTTCGAAGCGGCCCGCACCCTGGGCGGGCGCGCGCGCGGCGTTGAAGTCAACGGTACGATGCTCGATAACGGCCAGCACATCCTGCTCGGCGCCTACACCGAGACGATGCGCCTGCTGCGCCAGGTCGGCGTCGACCCGAAAGTCGCGCTGCTCGACCTGCCACTGCAGATGCGCTATCCGCCAGACAGCGGCGGCCTGGATTTCGTCGCGCCGCGCCTGCCCGCGCCTTATCACATGGCCGCTGCCCTGCTGCGCGCGACCGGCCTGAGCATCGCCGACAAGATGTCGCTGGCGCGCTTTTCCACCACCGCGCGCTGGATGGGCTGGCAGCTGCACGCCGATTGCAGCGTTGCCGAACTGCTCGAGCGCTTCGACCAGACCGAACGCCTGGTCCAGCTGATGTGGCGCCCGCTCTGCCTCGCCGCGCTCAACACGCCGCCCGAACGCGCCTCCGCCCAGGTCTTCCTGGCGGTGCTGCGCGACAGTCTCGGCGCCGGCCGCAGCGCGTCCGACATGCTGCTGCCGCGCCAGCAGCTGGGCGCCCTGTTTCCGCAGGCGGCAGCGGCCTTTATTGAAGCGCGCGGCGGCGCCGTCCATTGCGGCGCCAAGGTCACCTCGCTGAGCCAGGAAAGCGGCAAGTGGCGGATCGACGCCACCGGCCAGGCGGTCGGCGGCAATCATGGCGCGCTGTTCGACGCCGTCGTGCTGGCCGTGCCGCCGCCGGCCGCGGCCACCCTGCTCGCCGGCCTGCCGGTCGATGGCATCCGCGAACAGCTCGGCGCCTTCGACTACGAGCCGATCACCACCTGCTACCTGCAATATGCGGCCGACCTGCGCCTCGACCTGCCGTTCTACGCGCTGGTCGACGATCCCGCTTGCGGCCACTGGGGCCAGTTCGTCTTCGACCGCGGCCAGCTCGACGCCGGCCAGGCCGGCCTGTGCTCGGTGGTGATCAGCGCCTCGGCCGAGGCTGCCGACCTGGGCCAGGCCGCGCTGGCGCAAGCCATCGCCGCCCAGCTTGCCGCCGTGCTGAAACGCCCCGATATGGCAGCGCCGCAATGGACCCAGGTCATCACCGAAAAGCGCGCCACCTTCGCCTGCACGCCCGGCCTGCAGCGGCTGGCAACGACAACCGGCCTGGACGGCCTGGTGCTCGCCGGCGACTACACTGCCAGTGAATATCCGGCAACACTTGAATCTGCTGTTCGCAGCGGCGCCGCAGCGGCGAAGGCAATTTCTGCGCCAGCGGCGTCATGACATACGCGCGGCTATCCCCGCATATGCCGGCCTGCCCCGCCAAACGTGCAGTTCATCGCACGCAAATAGCGCGCGCCTGGCCGGCTCGGTACAGTGCCACCATCGACATTGGCCTTTGCAACCGGACTCAAGCATGAAAACGCAAGCTCGATTTCGCCCCCTCGCCCTGATGGCCGCCCTGCTGGCATTCGTTGCCGCGAGCACCGTCGCGATCGTCACGCCGGAGTTGATCGTCGGCGCCGCCGCGACGCAATCGCCCACGCTCAATCAGGTGCTGGTCGTCGGCCACCCTTAGGCCACACGGCAAACGGAAATTAATCATGGGCAAACTGGAATATCTCGACGCGCTCAAGCGTGCAATGACCGGCCTGGCGCCGGAATTGCAAGCCAGGACGCTCGCCTACTACGAACAGCGCTTCGTCGACGGCCTCGCCGCCGGCCTGAGCGAAACCGCGATCGCCGCCGACCTCGACGACCCAAAAAAGATCGCCATGACCTTGCGCGCCAACTCGCACCTGGCCGCATTCGAGCAAAAACGCAATCCCGCCAACCTGCTGCGCATGGTCGTGTCGGCGCTCGGCTTGTTCATCTTTAACCTGTTCATGGTGGTGCCGGCCGCGGTCTACGCGTCGCTGCTGGCCGCCATGTACGCCTGCGCGCTCGGCTTCTACATCGCCGGCATCGCCATCACCGCCAGCGGCCTGGCCGGCGCCAACGAGCTGGTACTTAACGGACCGCTGCGCCACCTCGTCATGGACGCCGACGACGCCACCCCAGACTCGCAAACCAAGATCACCATCGGCGACCACGGCGTGCGCGTGTTCCAGGAAAAGCTGCCCGAAGCGGGCGACGATGCCGCCACCAGCGACGCCCCCGAACCGGTGATCCGCCGCGCCGAGGAAGTGGCCGGAAACGGCATTGTCATCTCCACCGACATGGATTCCGGCTCGCGCGCCACCCAGACCTTCTTCGGCCTGTCGATGGTGGTCGGCTCGATCTGCCTGTTCCTGCTTAGCCTCGTGGTGACCAAATACACGCTGATCGGCATCCGCCGCTACGTCGAAATGAACTATTCCCTGCTGAAGGGGCACTGACCAATGCGCGCATTACTCAAAGTTGGATTCGCCTTGCTGGTGCTGGCCTTTCTGCTGATCGGCCTGTCCTACAGCATGCTGCGCGCGCAAGGCGTCAGCGGCAGCGCCAACCCGGCCGGACGGGTGGTCGAAAGCGACAAGCGCACCCTCGGCAAAAGCGTGCGCGCGATCGATCTTGACGGCCCGATCGACCTGACCTTGCGCCAGGGCGCCGTGCAATCGCTGATCGTGCGCGGCGAGCAGCGCCTGCTCGCCAACGTCGAAACCACCACCGGCAGCGACGGCACCTTGCACATCCGCCCTACCGGCATGCTGCTGTTCCACCGCCAGCCGATTGAAGTGACCCTGGTGCTGCCGTCGATCGAGGACGTGTCGGTGCGCGGCAGCGGCGAGAGCACCATCAACGGCTTCAGCGGCGAGCGTATCGCTGTCGAGCTGTCCGGATCCGGCAAGCTTAAATTCAATGGCCGCTTCCGCCAAGTCCGCGCCGCCATCAACGGCAGCGGCGAACTTGAAATGAACGGCGGCGCCAGCGACAAGGTGGAGGTCAAGCTGGTCGGCACCGGCAACATGACCGTGGTCGGGTCGAGCAAACAGTTCAAGGCCGAGCAAAGCGGCACCGGCGACATCTACGCTCGCCACCTCAGCGCCGACCAAGTCGACCTGAAGCTGTCCGGCACCGGCGACGCCGCCGTCACCGCGCAAAAGTCGGTCCACATCGTGCTGCGCGGCGCCGGCGACGTCGTCGTCTACGGCGGCCCGGAAGACCGTACCGTCGACCGCCACGGCTCCGGCGAAGTCGTCTTCAAGCCTTGATGTCGTTGGCCGCGGCCAGCCACGCCAGTGCGCCGCGTCCGGCCGCCTGGCCACTGGCGAAGCACGCGGTCAGCAGGTAGCCGCCGGTCGGTGCCTCCCAGTCGACCATCTCGCCGCAAGCGAATACGCCCGGCAAGGCGCGCAGCATCTGTGTGTCCGCATCCATCGCATCGAACCGCACCCCGCCGGCACTGCTGATCGCTTCGTCGATCGGACGCGCGCGCCGCAGCACCAGCGGCAGCCGCTTGATGCCGGTGGCCAGCTGCGCCGGATCGGCAAACTGCGCCTTCGTCAGGCACTCGTGCAGCAAGCCCGATTTGACGCCCTTGATGCCGAGGCGACTCTGCAAATGGCTCGACATCGAGCGCGCGCCGCGCGGATGCGCCACTTCCGCAGCGACCTTCTGCGCACTGAAGTCCGGTGCCAGGTCGAGATAGATGGCGGCGCTGCCGGCCGCCGCGATCTGGTCGCGCACCGGCGCCGACAGCGCGTAAATCAGGCTTCCTTCGACACCGCTGGCGGTCACCACGAACTGCCCCTGGCGCCGCAACGGCTGTCCATCCACGCCAAGCCATTCGATGGCGACGGTGGTCAAAGGGGCGCCGGCATGCTTGCCGCTGAAGTGCGCGCTCCAGTCGACATCGAAGCCGCAGTTCGACGGCGCCAGCGGCGCCACGTCCACCGCTTCACGCTCGAGCAGCTCGACCCAGGCGCCGTCCGAACCGAGCCGCGCCCAACTGCCGCCGCCTAGCGCCAGGATCACTGCGTCGGCCGCGGCCAACCGCTCGCCATCCGGGCTGGCCAACACCAGCTGGCCGTCGCACCAGCCAAGCCATCGATGGCGCATGTGGAACTGCACGCCCGCTTCGCGCAGCCGGTGCAGCCAGGCGCGCAGCAGCGGCGCCGCTTTCATATCGGCCGGGAACACGCGCCCGGACGTGCCGACGAAGGTATCGATGCCCAGCGCGTGGATCCAGTCGCGCACTGCCTGCTGGCCAAACGCGTCGAGCCACGGCGCTACCTGCCCGGCCCGCGCGCCGTAGCGCCCGACGAAATCGGCGGCCGGCTCGGCGTGCGTGATGTTCATGCCGCCTTTGCCGGCCAACAGGAACTTGCGCCCTACCGACGGCATCGCATCGTACAGGTCGACACGCACGCCCGCCTGGCTGAGCACCTCCGCCGCCATCAGGCCGGCCGGGCCGCCGCCGATCACGGCGACGCGGGAAGTACTGGGAATGCTGGGCGCCATGGCAAGTGCGATCAAAGTATGGGGTGCCGAATTGTAGTCGAGATCAGGGGACGGAAACAGATGTAAAGGTTACTTGACATCGTCGACCGACTTGCCTACTATGTAAAGCATACTTTACAACCAGGGACATCAGAATGCAGCACGAAAAGAAGGTCATGCGCACTTACCACCGCGAACTCGCACTGTCGTTCGTCGTCTATGCCGTGCTGCTGTTTGGCGCCAACTGGCTGGGCCGGCCGATGGCTGACGGCGTTCTGCGCACCGCCGTGCTGTTGTCGCCGGTGATCGGCTTCGGCCTGATGATCTGGACGATCGCACGCCACGTTCGCCGCATCGACGAATTCATGCGCCAAAGCCTGCTCGAGACGTTTGCGATCGCCGCCGCCATCACCGCCGCCGTGACATTTAGCTATGGCTTCCTCGAGACCGCCGGCTTTCCGCGCCTGTCGATGTTTGCGGTGTGGCCGCTGATGGGCGCGTCCTGGATGCTGGTCTGCCTCGGCCGCTGGTTGCTGAAGCGATGAACAACATCATCCGCGAGCTGCGCGCCGAACAGGGCTGGAGCCAGGCGCACCTGGCCGACCTGCTCGAGGTGTCGCGTCAGACCGTCAACGCACTCGAGACCGGCCGCTACGATCCGAGCCTGCCGCTCGCCTTTGCCATCTCGAAGCTGTTTGCCCGTTCCATCGAATCGATTTTCACACCTGACCAGGAGTCCAAATGAAAGCAGCACTGTTGTTCGCCCTCGCCCTGGCCGCCGCACCGGGCTTCGCCGCCGATTCGCCGCCGCCCGCCAACCGCTACGCCGCCTACATCGTGCCCGCTGAGCGTTTCGAAGCCGGCACCTTGCTGGTCGAACGCCACGGCCAGCGCGGCACGCCGCTGATCCTGTTGCCGGGCCTCGGCAGCGGCGCCTGGGTGTGGCAGGACACGATACGCCAGTTCAGCGCCGACCACGTGGTGTATGTCGTCACGCTGCCCGGCTTCGTTGGCCGCAAGCCGGTTGCCGGCAAAATGCTCGATGGCGCCCAGCAGTCCTTGCGCCAGCTGATCGTGTCACGCAAACTTGATCGTCCGGTGGTCGTCGGGCACAGCATCGGTGCGGTGATCGCCATGACGCTCGCGGCGCACGATTCAAGCCTGGTGCGCGGCGTGGTCGCCATCGACGGCCTGCCTGTCTTCCCTGGCACCGAGATGGCGCCGGCCGACCAGCGCTCCGCGCTGGCGGCCGGGTTCAAGGCGCGCATGCCGGTGTCCGACCAGCAGGCGTTCGCACTTCAGCAGCAGCAGTACATGCGCGGCATCGGCGTCACCGACATGGCCCGCGCCGACGAACTGGCTAAACTGTCGGCGCGCAGCGATCCTGGCGCCATGCTGGCCGCCATGGGCGAAGCGGTGGAACTCGACCTGCGTCCTGCGCTGCCGGGCATCGCCGTTCCCGTGCTGCTCGTCGCGCCCTACTTCGAACCGGATTCGTCGCAAATGGGCCTGACGCGCGAGGCCAAGACCGCCTACTACACGTCGCTGATGGCCGGCACGCCGAAACTGAAGGTCGTATCGATCGAAGCGGCGCGCCATTTCGTCATGATCGACCAGCCGCAGATGCTAGCCGACGCGCTGCGCGCCTTCCTCAAATCGCTGTAAGGAGAGGCACATGAAAAGCACTCGGTTCTGGATTGGCCGCTTCTGCCTGGTCGTCGCCATCACATTCGCGATTCTGATGGCGGCAAGTCTGCTGCGCGGGCGCCCTGTAGGAAAGGCACTGACCGAATCGGTCACCTGGGCGATGGTTGCGTCAGCCATCTTCACCGGCTCGCGCTACACCAAGGCCCGCAAAGGCGTCGCCTGCGCGCTTTGCAAGGATACGGTCGAAGACTAGGAAGCTGGATGGGCCAGCAGCGGCAGCGACGCCATCAGGTCGGCGAAGCGCTCGCCCTGGATCATCACGTGGTCGCGGGCCAATTGCGCCGCCTGTTCGCCGTCGCCGTTGACGATTGCCGCCACCAGCGCATCATGCTCGGCGAACGACGCGCCGAGGCGGTCACGCACCCGCAGCTGCAGGCGCCGATAGGGCCTCAGCCGCCGAGACAGCGCGCGCGCCTGCTCGATCAGGAACTGATTGTGGCTGCCGGCGTAGATCGCATAGTGGAACACCTCGTTCTTGTAGTAGTAGTCGTCCGGATCCTTGGCGGCGCTGGCCTCCTTGCATGCGGCGTGCGCTTCCTGCAGTGCCTCCTGCTCCGCCGCCGTCATCCGGCGCGCGCCCAGCCGCGCGCACACCGCCTCCAGCTCCGACATCATCTCGAACATCTCCACCAGCTGCTGCGGCCCCAGTTCGGCCACCAGGGCGCCGCGCCGCGGCCGGATCACCACCAAGCCCATCGACGCCAGCTGGATCAGCGTTTCACGGATCGGTGTGCGCGACACACCGAATTTTGCCGCCAGTTCAGTCTCATCGAGATGCTCGCCGGGCGCGAATTCGCCTACCGCGATCATTTCTTCGATCGATTCGCGCAGGATTTCGGAACGGCTTTTCATGTGGTGTGATCCAGGACTTTGTTTAGAACGCTGCATTATAGTCATCAAATTGTCTTGACAATGTATTTTTATCGTTTAATCTTGTATACATAAAGACGAACAATGCATACGACTGCACCCTGCAGGCGGATGAATGTTGATTCACTCGGTAGCAAAACCCCATCTTGGAGGATGACATGTCGGTATTCACCCGTAGGACCATTCTTGGCGCAATCGCCACCAGCCCACTGTGGATGAACGCCGCGTTCGCCCAGTCGAGCACCCTGAAAGTGTCGCACCAGTTCCCCGGCGGCACGCTCACCGACGGCGATTTCCGCGACCGCCTGTGCCGCATGTTCGCCGCCGAAGCCGAAAAGCGCAGCAAGGGCACGCTCAAGTTCGAGATCTACCCCGGCGCCTCCCTGATGAAGACCAACTCCCAGTTCTCGGCCCTGCGCAAGGGTGCGCTCGACATGTCGCTGGTGCCGCTGTCATACGCCGGCGGTGAAGTCCCGGAAGTAAACATCGGCCTGATGCCTGGCCTGGTGACCTCCTACGACCAGGCCTACGCCTGGAAGAATGCCGAAGTGGGCAAGGAACTGACCCGCATCCTGCTCGAAAAAGGCATCGTCGTCGTCAGCTGGGTGTGGCAAGCGGGCGGTGTCGCCTCGCGCACCAAGGCGATCGTCGAACCGGAAGACGCGCGCGGCATGAAGATCCGCGGCGGTTCGCGCGAGATGGACCTGATGCTCAAGGCGGCCGGCGCCGCCGTGGTGTCGCTGCCATCGAATGAAATCTACGCCGCCATGCAGACCGGCGCCATCGACGCCGCCCTCACTTCCTCGTCGTCGCTCATTTCGTTCCGCCTCGAAGAAGTGGCCAAGGCGCTGACTACCGCGCGCGGCGGCTCCTACTGGTTCATGTTCGAGCCGCTGATGATGTCGAAGGCCGTGTTCGACCGCCTGACCAAGGAGCAGCAATCGGTCATCATGACGGTCGGCGCCGAGATGGAAGGTTTCGGCCGCAAGTCCGCCGTCGCCGACGACACCGCGGTCGCCGCCGTGTACACGAAGACCGGCGCCAAGGTCGTCGACATGAACGCCGCCACTGTCAAGAAGTGGCAGGCAATCGCCCGGACAACTGCCTGGAAAGACTACGCCGAGAAAAACGACAACTGCGCCAAGCTGCTCGCGCTGGCGGAGAAGACACTGTGAGTCATGGGTTCGAACTCGAGCCGGCAAAGGGGCCGGCCGTTCCGCACAACCCGGTGCTCGCCACCTTCTCGCTGCTGCTCGATCGCTTCAACTCCCTGCTGTTGAAGCTGTCGATGGGCGCGATGATCGTCACCGCGCTGGTGCTGACCTACTCCGTGGTCAGCCGCTATTTCTTCAACGTGCCCACCGACTGGCAGGACGAGGCCTCGGTCTTCATGCTGGTAGGCGTCACCTTCTTCTGCTGCGCCTACGTCCAGTCCTACCGCGGCCACATCGGCATCGAGGCGCTGTCGGCATTGCTGTCGCCGCGGGTGAATGCGGCGCGCCAGTTCTTCGTCGACGTCATCTCCTTCCTGTTCTGCGCCTTCTTCTCCTGGAAATCCTGGACGCTGTTCCATGAAGCCTGGGTCGACGGCATGACCACCTCCTCGACCTTTGCGCCGCCGCTGTGGATCCCCTACGGCATGATGGCCTTCGGAATGACCTTGCTCGCGCTGCAGATTCTGGTGCAGGTACTGACGCACTTCACCAACCGCCGGAGCGTCCCATGAGCGACCTGACTTTGGGCGCCCTGTACGGCGTCGTTACGCTGCTGGTCATGTTTTCCGGGATGCCGATCGCCTATGCGCTCGGCGTCGTCGCCACCGGCTTCATGTACTTCTTCATGCCGGCCGCCTCGCTCGACACGGTCACCCAGAACGTGTACGAGGAGATGGCCTCGATCACCTTGCTGTCGATCCCGCTGTTCATCCTGAAGGGCGCGGCCATCGGCAAGTCCCCCGCCGGCAAGGACCTCTACTCGGCGATCCACACCTGGCTGCACAAGGTGCCAGGTGGCCTTGGCATCGCCAACGTCTTTGCCTGCGCGCTGTTCGCCGCGATGGCCGGCTCGTCGCCCGCCACCTGCTCGGCGATCGGCTCGGCCGGCATTCCCGAAATGCGCAAGCGCGGCTATTCGCCCGGTTTCGCGGCCGGCATCATCGCCGCCGGCGGCACCCTTGGCATCCTGCTGCCGCCGTCGATCACGATGATCCTGTACGCCGTCGCCGCCGAGCAGTCGCTCGGCCGCCTGTTCCTCGCCGGGATCGGGCCGGGCATGCTGCTCGTCGGGCTGTTCGCCGGCTACGCCGTCTACCGCGCCCGCAAGGAATACCGCATCGCCTACGCCGTCTACGAAGCCGGCGGCGTCAAGTCCGCCTACCTCGAGACCGAGCATTTCACGTTGCGTGAAAAAGTCGAGATGCTGCCGCGCGTGCTGCCGTTTATCATCCTGTTGATCGGCGTGATGGTCGCGCTCTACGGCGGCTACGCCACGCCTTCGGAAACGGCTGGTTTGGGCGCCTTGCTGGCACTTGTGCTGATCGCCGTGGTCTATAACGTATGGCGTCCGAAAGACCTGGCGCCGATACTGACCTCGACCATCAAGGAATCGACCATGCTGCTGCTGATTATCGGCATGTCACTGTTCTATTCATACGTGATGAGCTACCTGCACATCAGCCAGTCCGCCGCCCAGTGGGTGGTCGACATGCACCTGTCACGCTGGCTGCTCGTCACCGTGATCCTGCTGATGGTGATCGGTTTCGGCTTCTTCCTGCCGCCGGTGTCGATCATCCTGATGACCGCGCCGATCATCCTGCCGCCGCTCAAGGCCGCCGGCTTTGACCTGATCTGGTTCGGCGTCGTCATGACGGTCGTCATGGAGATGGGCCTGATCCATCCGCCGGTCGGGCTCAACATCTTCGTCATCAAGAACATCGCGCCCGACATACCGCTCAAGGACGTCATCTGGGGCGTGATGCCGTTCGTCGGCCTGATGTTCGTCGCCGTGTTCCTGCTGTGCGTCTTCCCCGGCATCGCCACCGCCCTGCCGGACATGATGATGGGAGCGAAATAATGAGCGCGCCGCAGAAAGCCTGGAACACCCTGCAGGCCAATCGCGCTGCCCGGGTGGGCCGCGCCAGGGCGGCGGTCGGCGCCGCCCTCGACGGCAAGTCGGTGCCGGCATCGCGCATCGGCGACCTGCTGCACAGCGTGATCGAATGCGGCGACCGTGTCTGCCTCGAGGGGAACAACCAGAAGCAGGCCGACTTCCTCGCCAAGGCATTGGCCGGTCTCGATCCTGCGCGCGTCAACGGCATCCACATGCTGCAGTCGGTGCTGGCGCTGCCCGAGCACCTCGACGTGTTCGAGCGCGGCATCGCCTCGCGCCTTGATTTCTCGTTCTCCGGTCCGCAGGCCGGGCGCGTGGCAAGGCTGGTCGCCTCCGGCCAGCTCAACATCGGCGCCATCCACACCTACCTCGAACTGTTCAGCCGCTACTTCATCGACCTGGCGCCGCGCGTGTGCCTCGTCGCCGCCGAGGCAGCCGACCGCCACGGTAACCTCTACACCGGTCCGAACACCGAAGACACGCCGGCCATCGTCGAAGCGACCGCCTTCAAGAACGGCATCGTCATCGTCCAGGTCAACCGCATCATGGAAGTGCTGCCGCGCGTCGACATCCCGGGCGACTGGGTCGACTTCGTCGTCCGCTCGCCGGCCCCTTATTACATCGAGCCGCTGTTTACCCGCGACCCTGCCCAGATCTCCGAAATCCAGGTGCTGATGGCGATGATGGCCATCAAGGGCATCTACGCCGAATACGGCGTCCAGCGGCTCAACCACGGCATCGGCTTCGACACCGCCGCCATCGAACTGCTGCTGCCCACCTACGCCGAGTCGCTCGGCCTGAAGGGCAAGATCTGCCGCCACTGGGCGCTCAATCCTCACCCGGCCCTGATTCCCGCCATCGAAGCCGGCTTCGTCGAGACGGTGCACTCGTTCGGCTCCGAACTGGGCATGGAAGAATACATCCGCGCCCGGCCCGACGTGTTCGCCGTCGGCCCCGACGGCAGCATGCGCAGCAACCGCGCCATGAGCCAGGCCGCCGGCCACTACGCCTGCGACATGTTCATCGGCTCGACCCTGCAGATCGACATGCAGGGTAACTCGTCGACCGCCACCGCCGGGCGCATCGCCGGCTTCGGCGGCGCCCCCAACATGGGCGCCGACGCGCGCGGCCGCCGCCACGCCAGCCCGGCATGGCTGAAGGCCGGCCGCCAGGCGCGCGAAGGCCGCAACACCATCCCGCGCGGCCAGAAGCTGGTCGTGCAGATCGTCGAAACCTTCCGCGAGCACATGCAGCCGGCCTTCGTCGATCGGCTCGACGCCTGGACCCTGGCCGAGCAGGCCGGCTTCGAAATCCCGCCCGTCATGATCTACGGCGACGACGTCACCCACATCCTGACCGAGGAAGGCATCGCCAACCTGCTGCTGTGCCGCACCGACGAAGAACGCGAACAGGCCATCCGCGGCGTCGCCGGCTACACGCCGGTCGGCATGGCGCGCGACAAGCGGATGGTCGAAAATCTGCGCGACCGCGGCATCGTCCAGCGCGCCGAAGACATCGGCGTCGACAAGCGACTCGCCACGCGCGACCTGCTCGCCGCCAAGAACATGAAAGACCTGGTGCGCGCATCGGGTGGCCTGTACGCGCCGCCGCGCCGCTTCCGCAACTGGTAAGGAACCAATATGGAAACTCTGGAATATCGGTTTGAGAACGGCACCCGGCCGCTGCCGGCGCAGCCGCAGCCGCAGGTGGTCGGCGTGGTCGGTTCGGGCAACCTCGAAGTGCTGATCGAGTCGGCCCCGCAGAGGGGCGCCTGCACCATCGAAATCAAGACCGCCGCAATCGGCTTCGGCGCCACCTGGCAGGCGGTGATGCAGGACTTCCAGCAGCGCTGGCAGCTGGCCGACGCCCGCATCGCCATCAACGACATGGGCGCCACGCCCGCCGTGGTCAGCCTGCGCCTGGACCAGGCGGTTGAAACGATGCTGACAGGCGCGCCATGAGCAGCTACCTCGAATCGAACGCGCGCGAGCGCATCGCGCGCCTGTTCGATGCCCGCAGCTTCCGCGAATTTCTGCCGCCGTCATCGCGCGTCATCAGCCCGCATCTGGCGCAGCTCGACGCGCCCGTCTCGTTCGACGACGGCGTCGTCGTCGGCCAGGCACTGTTAAATGGCGACAAGGTGTTCGCCGCCGCGCAGGAGGGCGGCTTCATGGGTGGCGCCGTCGGCGAAGTCCACGGCGCCAAGCTCGTCGGCCTGCTGCGCCGCGCCATCGCAGAACGCGTCGGCGCCGTGCTGCTGCTGATGGAAACGGGCGGCGTGCGCCTGCACGAAGCGAACGCGGGTCTGATTGCCGTGTCCGAAGTGATGCGCGCCGTGCTCGACGCCCGCCACGCCGGCATCGCCGTCATCACTCTGGCCGGCGGCTCCAATGGCGTCTTTGGCGGCATGGGCATCGTCGCCCGCTGCACCAACGCCGTGGTGATGTCGGAAGAAGGCCGGCTCGCCATGTCCGGCCCCGAGGTCATCGAAACGGCCAGCGGCGTCGAAGAATTCGACTCGCGCGACCGCGCCCTGGTGTGGCGCACCACCGGCGGCAAGCACCGCTACCTGCTGGGCGACTGCCAGATGGTGGTCGCCGACTCGGTTGCCGCGTTCCGCCAGGGGGCGATCGACGCCATGGCCGCGTGCCGCCAGCAGCCCACCGCCCTGACCCTGGACGAACTCGAACAAGAACAAGCCATGCTGGGTGAGCGCGTCGACCGCTTCGGCGCCATGACCGACCCGCTCGAGGTCTGGTCAGCCCTCGGCGTCGAGCAGCCCGACGCCATTGCCATGCTCGAAGCGTCGGAGTTTGTCGCCGCCGTCGGCGCCCACCGAATCGGAGGCCGCTGATGGACTGGCAAACACTGGCCGCGCAGCTGTTCCCGCGCGGGCACGCGATCACCGAAGCGGACAATTTCTTGTCGGGCAGCGCGCAGGCCGGCGCCCACACCGTCGCCGTCGTCGGCACCACCGGCCATGCGCCGATCGGCATCGAGATCGCGCTCGAACAGGCGCGCTTCGTGCTGGCGACCGTGCGCCAGCATCCCGGCCGGCCGATCCTGATGCTGGTCGACACCCAGGGCCAGCGCCTGCGCCACCGCGACGAAATGTTGGGCATCAACAGCTACATGGCCCACCTCGGAAAATGCGTCGAACTGGCGCGCCGCCAGGGTCACAAGATCGTCGCGCTGGTGTACGACCAGGCGCTGTCGGGCGGTTTCATTACCAGCGGCCTGATGGCCGACGCCTGCTACGCGCTGCCCGACGCCAGCATCCGCGTCATGGGCCTGCCCGCCATGGCGCGCATCACCAAAGTCCCCGAAGAACGGCTCATCGAGCTCTCGGTCGACAACCCGGTGTTCGCGCCTGGCCCGGTCAACTACCTGCGCATGGGCGGGCTGCAGGAAATCTGGAGCGGCGACCTCGCCGCGCAGCTCGAGCACGCGCTGGCCGCAGCGAGCGGCGGCGACTTGCGCAGCCTGCTCGGCCAGGCGCGCGGCGGCCGCAAACTGGCCCAGCGCGTCATCGACGCCATCCTGGCCGACAGCGATGTTCTGCCGCCATGACCTTGTGTGGCTGACCGGCCGCGGCTGGGATGCCGCGTTCGCCGGCGCCGCAGCCGGCCAGCACGCCGCCTTTGACCAATGGCGGCGCGAGGACTGGCCCGCCGTCGTGCGGCGCGCCGACGCCGGCCTGGCGCCGCAGCACGTTAGCCTCGGCATCCCGTTGCCGCCCACAAGCGACGGCGTCAAGGGCCGCATCGCCTTTACCGTGCCGACCGCGCACGTCGCCCGCCGCATCGGCGCGCTGGCGCTCGATGACGCCGCGGCCGCGGCGCCACCGCGCTGGCGCCAGGCACTCAACGTGCTGGCCGACAGCATGCCGCTGCGCGCCTACGGTTCGCTCGCCATGCAGGCGGCCACCGGCCTGGCCTATCTGACGGCGACGTCCGACATCGACCTGCTGTTCTTCCCCACCGACGGCAACGCCCTTCGCGCCGGGCTGGCGCTGCTGGAGCGGTACGCCGCCGTGCTGCCGCTCGACGGCGAAATGGTGTTCCCAAGCGGCGCCGCGGTGTCCTGGAAGGAGTGGCTCAGCGCCGGCGCGGTCAAGGCGCGCGTGCTGGTCAAGGATGCCGCGGGCGTGCGGCTCGCCCCGATGGAGCAGCTGCTGGCAACCCTGGAGGCGGAATGAACCAGCACGCGCGCGCGCACGCCGAGTGCAAGGCGCTGCGCTGTGCTGTGCCCGACCCCGCCGCGCTGCGTCGTTTCTGCGCCGAGACGGCGCGCATCGCCGTCGGCTGCCTGCACGCCGAACTGGTGCTGTACCCCAAGCCGGGCCTGGTCTCGCTGGTCGACAACGGCAGCCACACCGACATGAACGCCGCCACCTTCATGCGCAGCATGTTCAGTCTGCGCCATTATTTTTCCGCCATCTGCCGCGCCGGCTTCGACGATGCCCCGTTCGCCGTCCTCAGGCAGCTCGGCATCGACGCCGAGGCGCGCATGCTGCGCGCCACCGCCGGCATCAACACGCACCGCGGCGCCATCTTCAGCCTGGGCATGCTGTGCGCGGCGATCGGCCGCGCCAAGGCGCAAGCCATTGCCCCCGGCGCCGAATCGCTGCGCGCCGTCATGCTGATTCGCTGGGGCGAAGAGTTGACCGCCCACACGCGCCCGGGCGGCGCCGCATCGCATGGCTTGCAGGTCGCCGACCGTCACGCCGCCAGCGGCGCGCGCGAAGAAGGCGCCCTCGGTCTGCCGTCGGTGTTCGAGGTCGGCCTGCCGGCGCTGCGGCTCACCCTGGCGGCCGGCCGCGGCATGCACAACGCCCGCATCGATGCGCTGTTCGCGCTGATGGCCCACGTCAGCGACACCAATGTGTTCTACCGGGGCGGCCAGGAAGGCGCCGCGACGGTGAGGTGCCTGGCCGGGGACTTCGTCGCCATGGGCGGCACCGCGCATGGCGACTGGCGCGCATACGCGCTGGAGTGCCACCGCACCCTGACGGCGCAAAAACTCTCGCCCGGCGGTGCGGCCGACCTGCTGGCCGCCACCTGCCTGGTGCACGCGGTCGCGCGGCCGTGAGCGCGCGCCTGTTGCTGCTCTGTCCCGGCCAGGGCGGCCAGCATGGCGCCATGTACGAGCTCGCGCGCACCGACGCCGGCGCCGCCGCCATGCTCGATGCTTGTGGCCTGTCCTCCGCCGATGCGGCGACCATGTTCGACAACCGCGTGGCGCAGCCGGCGATCGTCGGCGCCACGCTGGCGATGTGGGAAGCGCTGCGCCAGCGTGTCATGCCGCCTGACCTGGTGACCGGCTACAGCGTCGGCGAACTGTCGGCCTATGGCGTGGCCGGCGCGTTCGATCCGGCCGCCGCCGTGTCGCTTGCCGCCACCCGCGCCCGGTTGATGAGCGGCGCCGTGACCGAAGCGCAGGCGCTGGTCGCCATCGGCGGCGTGCCGCTCGAGCCGGCGCGCGCGCTGGTCGCCGCGGCCGATTTCGACGTCGCCATCATCACCGGTCTCGATACCTGCATCGCCGGCGGACGTGAAGCCACGCTCGCGCCGCTCGAGCAGGCCGTTGGCGCGGCTGGCGGCCGCCTGCAGCGCCTGCCGGTCGGGATTGCGTCGCACACAGCATTGATGGCGACGGCGGTGGCGCCGTTTGCCGCGGCGCTGCTGGCGACGCCGTTTCACCGGCCGGCGTGCCCTGTCCTTTCGGGCATCGGCGCCGAGGCCATCACTGGCCACGCACGCGCCGTCGAGACGCTGTCGCGCCAGCTGAGCGAAACGATCGTCTGGAGCGACTGCATGGACGCCGCCGCGGAAGCCGGCATGACGGTGGCGCTCGAACTGGGGCCCGGCGCCGCGCTGGCGCGCATGCTGCAGGCGCGTCACCCGCACATCGCGTGCCGCTCGGTGGCGGACTTTCGCAGCCTTGACGGCATCGTCGCCTGGCTCGAACGCCAGGCCGGCTAATCGCTGACGCCGTACCAGGGACTCATCGTCGTCGAGCTGCGCAAGACGCTCCTGCCGTGCTGCGATGACCTGCTCGCCGTGACGGTGAGGTCATCAACTCGGTCGGTCTCACGCGCTGGCCTAGCAGCCTGTCGGACTTTGTCCTCGAAATAAAATCCTCATGCCGGTAAAATGGCAGCTACCGATGAGTAAGCATGAGCGAGGCGACGATGAGCAGTTTCATTCCAGTAGATCGACAAACAGATTTTCTATTTCCGCCCTCGGTGCAGGACTGGCTGCCCGAGAATCATCTGGCACGCTTTATTGTCGAAGTCATTGATCGTCTCGATTTGACTGAGCTAACGCGACAGTATGCCGGCCGCGGATCGGCGGCCGATCACCCGGCAGTGCTGTTGGGTTTGCTAATTTACGGTTACTCGACGGGAATCCCTTCGAGCCGCAAGATCGAGCGCGCGACGTATGATTCGGTGGCATTTCGCTACATCGCGGCCAACACC